>JABJAL010000074.1 GCA_018669005.1 Nitrospinaceae bacterium | reverse complement strand
TTTTTATACTTTTTTCTTTTATTAATAGAATGTCATAAAATACAAATATTCAGCCTATACGAATTCTTCAAGGCAAGCCCACATAGCCATATTCCGGCTCCTGGGTGACTGCCTGTTAGCAGATACGAGATATCTCACCCGCTTGGGCATCTAGGCGCTCGTTTTGCGCTGCGACCCTTATTCAACAGGAGGAATGAAAAGAACTCGCAAAATCTGAAACATCATTTTACTCGTTTCGGTATTGCCGCTTTCGTACTCCTTGTGGCAAGCGCCTGGTGCCTTCCCAGCGCTCAGGCCTGGAAGCCCTCCCGCCCGATTGAATTCGTCATCATGGCCGGCAAGGGCGGAGGCGCAGACTGCATCACGCGTCTTATGCAAAAAATCGTGACACAAAACAACTGGTCGCCCAACCCCTTGTCCCTATCAATAAAAAAGGCGGCTCCGGCGCCGAGGCGATGCTCTACCTCAAATCGAAAAAAGGAAATCTGCACGTCATCCTGGTGACGTTGAACAGCTTTTTCACCACCCCTGCCCTGCGGAAACTTCCCGTTAGCTATAAGAACTTCACCCCCGTCTATCGCCTCGCGATGGACACCTTCCTCCTTTGAGTGAACAAAAAATCAGGCATCAAGAACATGAACGATTTTGCCAAAGCCGTGAAAGCCAAGGGCGGCAAGCGGCGCCTGACGTTTTAGCCTGCCGACTGCTGAGGCCTATGAAAATACGGGCAAGAGCAATCTGCCCTCGCCCGTATCATTTTTCTTGAACTTAAAAATCATTCTTCAAAAATATTTTTCTCGCTCTGGGGCCCCCGGAGCCTATTCGTTCTCCACTCAGCGGAAACCCAGGTTCATATTCTTGTACCAGGGCTCAAAACCCTCTCTCGCCGAGCACCTCAAACCATCCTCGATATAATCCCATCCACAACCGCGAGCGGATCTTGCCGTCCAGGTATATCCACCCTTGCGCGGCAGCCACCCTTCAGAATCACCGTAGCGTATTTTATATACGTCCTTCTCCCGGCCCAAAATCTCGAACCTATCGCCCCGCTTAACCTCGCCCAGCGTCAAACTTCCTCCGCCAGGAACGGCATAAACAGAAATTCGGGCCATCGCCACTTCATAAACAGGCGACTCGGGCCCCAGAGGATTCTCGTTCGGCCCATTCCGATAATAAAAAGCATCGAACCAATCGTTCACCCACTCATAGGAGTTACCAGCCATCTGGACACAACCATAGGGAGAGGCATTGTCCGATAAAGCGTCCACGGGCAGGGGGCACTTGACCTCGCTCCCCTCATACTGGGCGTGTGCGTGCGTCGGCTCATCATTGCCCCACGGGTATTTTCTCCCGTCGCCGCCACGCGCCGCTTTTTCCCATTCCGCCTCAGAGGCAAGACGCTTGCCAATCGACTTGCAGTAGGTTTCGGCCTCATTCCACGAGACGCTGACAACCGGCTGCCTGGGTCCAACGAAATCATCTTTAGAAAACGAAGGCGGGGCATCAAAAGCTTTCGTCTCCTCCAGAAAGCGGCGATACAGCTCGTTAGTCACCTGATATTTATCGATCCAATAACCCGAGAGATTAACCTCGCGCTCGGGTTGCTCATCATGATCACCCAGATCGGAACCCATCAAGAACGGGCCGGTGGGCACATAAACCATCGTTGAACCATCCCGGCTCTCCCGCTCCCGGATTTGCTCTCTCATCAAAGTCTCCAATTCAAAACCGGCGGCGACGAAAAAGGACGGGGCCCGCTGTCGGGCCCCGTCCGGATTCGCCACTAAGGAAACAAAGTGTTCCCTCCGTGTATTCGAGCTACTACTTCTTCTTCGAGGGGTCTTCACCCATCTTGAAGGGAATCACGCCTGGCATCGACCATTCGGTCCACATCTTCTCTATCTCGCCCTCGAAGTAGGTATAGTCTTCCTCGATCCAATGGTGGAAACGACCCTGCGCCTCGAGATACTCGCGAACCGACTTACGTTTGCGGCCACCGTAGACGTGGCGAGCCGAAACGCCCGTGTAGACCAACTCACCGTTCGTCATCTCCCAGAGCGGGAAGAGGCCACTTTCAACAGCCAGCTCGCCCAGCTTGTGCGAATAGAAGGGATCGAAGTCCCAGCCCTTCGGGCACGGGTCGAAGGTGTGAATGAACGAGGGGCCCGGCTCTTTAAGACCTTTTCTGACCTTGTCGATCATGTCGGCCGGATACGACGCGTCGGCAGTCGCCACATAGTTGCAGCGGGTGTGGCCAACGGCGTAAAGCGCCGCGATGTTCTTCTTCCAGTTCTTGTACATAATCCGGATCTTTTTGCCCGGCGGAGTGAACGTAGTGTTCGCGCCCCAGGGCGAGGAGCCGGAGATCTGAATATCTGTGTTCGCATACGACTCGTTGTCGTAGCAAATGATCAGAATATTGTAGTGCTCGTGCATGAGCGCAGCCGAGATGGACGAGACGCCCATGTCAACACCACCACCATCGCCGCAAAACGCGATGACGTTGATGGGCTCTTCTTTCATCTTGCCCTTGCGCATCAGGGCGCGTAGAGCGGCTGCGGTACCGGTAGCCGCCGAGCCCGCGGAGCCGAGCTGGGTGTGCATCCATGGAACAACCCATGGCGTGCTGTAGTAGGTGGTGTTGGCCACGTACATGCAGCCCGTGCTGCCGAGAATGATGCTGCGGGGACCGGCCGCCTTCGCCATGAGGCGCATGATGAGGGCGCTCTCGCAACCCTGACAGGTCCTGTGTCCGCTGGTGTAATACTCTTCAACTGCCTTCTCCGGAATCTGGTTTACCCGCTGTGTCAGCGGAAGATCCTGTGTTCCGATATGGTAAACGGATTCAGCCATGGTTTATCGCACCCCCATCCAGGTAACTTCGTTATCGGGTTTTCCGCTCTTAATCGTCGCGAGGACCTGATCGGTCATGCTCCTGACGTCCTCAAGAAGAACTTCCCTGCCGCCGAGGCCGCAGACAAATCCCTTCATGAACGGCTGATTGTCGGCGCCATAGAGCGCCGCCTTCACTTCGTTGAACAAAATACCGCCATCATGCGGCGAGCCAAAGGAGTAGTCGCGATCGATAACCCCCACAGCCTTGAAGCGTGAGAGCGAGTCCCGAAGCTCGTTTGTCGGGAACGGGCGCACCCACTTGAGGCGAACCATTCCCACTTTGATGCCGTCCTTGCGCATTTCACGGATGGCCACCTTCACCGGCAGGCTCATCGTCCCCATGCCAACGAGAACGACATCAGCATCATCCGTCATGTACTCCTCGAGGAAGGGATCGACATCGGCTCCGAAGATACGGCAGTAGTCCTTGTGAACCTCTTTGAGCACCGTGTAGGCGTTCTTTGAAGCCTCGCTGCTCTGGCGACGCACTTCCATCAACCAATCTTCGTTCGCCTGAGGGGCGATGGTAATGGGGTTGTCCGGATGGAGAAGGAGATCGCCCCTGTCGTAGGGTGGCAGGAACTCGTTGACCTGCTCCTGGCTCGGCACGGTGACCGTGGCCTGGCTGTGGGTCAGGAAGGCACCGTCCATCGCGATTGCACAAGGCAGAAACACCCTCGGGTCCTCGGCGACGCGATAGGCCATGAGACCCATCTCGACCGACTCCTGCGGCGTGTCCGGGAAATTAATCATCCAGCCCAGGTCACGCACCAAAAGCGCGTCGTTGTGCTCGGTGCCGAATGCGCCGGGATCGTCCAGCGCACGGCAGCCGACCAGTGCCACCATCGGAAGACGGAGGCCAGCGGTCACGGCAAGAGGCTCCATCGCATAGAGCCAGCCCACGCCGCTCGATCCGGTGAACACGCGCGCACCGCAAGCCGAGGCGTGCTTCACGACTTCAAATTGGCCGTGTTCGCTCTCGGCCGGAATATAGTCTGCGTCAAACTCGCCATTGGCGATCATGCGCGAGACGAACTGCATTACTGTGTCATAGGGGCGAATCGGGTAGGCGGTGAGGACATCCACATCGGCCAGACGGCAGATGTGGGCCATCACCTCGCTTCCCGTAAGAAGCTCGACTCCCGCGCCCTTGTCTACGGCTGTTGCCATCTTATCAACTCCTATTAGAGATCCTTGAGGGATTTGGTCTTGAAGTTAGAGTCGTTGTGCCCGCTCTCGAGCCCGAGACCTGAGAAAGCGCCGGCGAGGCCCGTAATCGGATGCCGGTTTTCAACCTTGCCCTTCGAGCTGGCGTTCGCCACATATTTCTCGAATGCGGGCTTGTCGTCTTTCCACATCATGTACTGGCTGTCGCGTTCCTCGAACACCACTTCGTTGACCATGTTGATGCAGTCGGCAACAGGGCAAATCGCCTCGCAGACGCCGCAACCGCAACACGCTTCCATGTTCGGGTCGAAAAATCCGTCCGGCGTCACGTCGAAGACCGAATCCGGGCAGGCAACCCAGCACAGGGTGCATTTTGTGCATTTGTCAAAGTTCAGCACAGGGCGCATCGAGCGCGTAGACCACTTTTTAAAGTACTCATTACGGCCCGGCACGTAACCACCGTCCGAGTCGCCATACTTGTTGTGGCCGCCAACGGAGTCAATCACCACGCCCAGGCGCATGTCCTTCCAACCCAGGAGCTCGAATGTGAATGGAGTTTCCGTGTTGCCCTCGCCCGCCTTAATCTCATCAGAGCGTGCATCCTCGTAGCTTGCGCGAGCGGTCTCAACATGCTCATCGCCACCAACGTTCTCGCGGATGGCAGCCTCAAGCGAGGCCATCGAGCAAATCTCGGGGCAAGCCTTGAGGGCTGTGCCGAGGCAGCGAGCGTCGGTCCCGTCATCCTTGTAAACAAACAGGCCCGCAAAGCTGGGCTCGCTTTTAATAATGGACAGGTTGAAGGGGGTGTCCCTCCGATGCATATGCTTAACAAGCTCATCGGAAGAATTGTTTGACGTGATGATGAGCGTTCCGCCCGGCTTCGTCACCGCGTTGAGCGGCTGGAGACCATACCAACCCCAGGACTCGATCCCCTTGGTCAGGGTGTCGTCCACACAGATGGATACGTCCACCTGCTTGGGCTCGTACTGAGCCGCAATCTCCTCAAGCTCCTCTTTGGTGTCGGCGATGTAGCCGAACAGCTTGCAGGGTATGCCGTTACGCTCGGGCGAGTCACTGTAGCGCCCAAACGAAATTCCCTGTTTGCTGTCCTTCACCGCGGCGAGGACAAACGTCCTGGAAATCTTATTGGCGAGGAGCCGCTGAAAAATCCCTCGGTAGATAACTTCATATGAGACAATACTCACAACTTGTACCTCCCTTCCCTATTTGAATTCGCCATGTTCACGATTTCAAAAAACTGCCAGTGAATGGATCGAAAAAAATCCTGAATATTTTCTCTCCCCCGATAACCTCCTCCTATAAAAATGTTCATGAAAACTAAACGCCCGGCCCCCCTTTCGGCCAAGAGCAATTCAAACGCCTACAAATCCATCTATGTCCAACTTTTAATTCACCCCGCCTTAGGATTCTGGGGGAAATTCTTCATCCTCCTCTAATGAATCCTGGGCGCCGACTTCTCCGCCCTCAATTTCGATGAGATGGCTAATCATCGAGGTGACGGCGTCATTTTCATTCTTAGCCTTGATGGCATTAAAAATTTTCAAATGCGTCTCTAAAGAACGTATCCGGCCACTCATATCGCGAACCGAGCGTTCTCGAAGATCACGAAGCGAGGAGAGCAATGTTCGCACTAGCGATTCAAGAAATTCATTTTTAGCGGCCTTGGCCAGAGCCATGTGAAACTGCGTGTCCTCCTCGATGCCGCTGGCGCCAGATTCAACTTCCTTGCGCTGGCGAGTAAGAATCAAATCGAGCGCCTTGAGCTCATCTTCATTAGCCCGTTCGGCAGCAAGAGCGGCAATCTGGGGCTCAAGTACCCGGCGCGCCTCGAAAAGAAGATGGATGCCGCTATCTTCCCCCGAAATTCGAGCTGAGAGCACTGGAACCAGAGACTCAGGGGTGGCAACTATAAAAGTGCCTTCCCCCTGGCGTGTTTCAACGAGATTTGCCGACTCCAGGGCGCGAGTTGCCTCGCGAACCGAATTTCGCCCCACACCGAAACGCTCACCGAGTTCTCGCTCGGAGGGCAACTTGTCGCCAAGCTTGAGTTCTCCATTGAGAATCAGCGAGGTAATCTGAGATACGATTTCCTCATAAACCCTAATTCTGCGAACAGCCTGAAGTTGGGGCTGAATTGCCAAGTACACATCTCCGAGGCGAGAGCACTTATCCGGTTATCAAGATATGGAGTCATCCTACCAGTTGGGTAAATTTAACAACCACACAAGGTTCAGTCAACTATATTCACCAAAAAACACCATTTATTCTCAAATGCCATGAAAGATATAATTTACTTCATATTATCCATGTATCCAATTGTTACAAAATAACATATATGCCATAAATTATGTCACTTCCGCCCCTATTGCTCTCCATGTTATAATCGCAATCGAAAGAAAATAAAATATTTTTATTGGAGCTCTTCCTTGAATCGCAAACTTACTCTTGCCCTCCTGACGATTGGCCATTCAGCCGAGCACTGGTATTTGGGGGTCATGGGACCTGTATTGCCCTTTTTAGTAGCCGATCTGAACATCTCTCTCACCCAGGTTGGGCTCTTGTTCGCCGGACGCTCCGTCTTCAGCGCCCTGTCGAGCGCAGGTACCGGCTACGTGACAGATCGCCTTGGGGGCGGCAAATGGTTACTTGTCGTCTCCCTAGCAGGGATTGCGATAGTTTATGGCGCAATGAGTCTGACGACGGGATTCCTTACCCTTCTCCCACTCTTTTGGCTTAGCGGCCTGATATCACACTTATGGCATCCCCCCTCAATGGGCCTTCTCGGCAATTTGTTTTCTGATAGACGAGGATTCGCCCTGGGTTTTCATGGCACGGGCGCCAATATCGGACAAACTCTTGCTCCCCTAGCGGCTGGGTATATTCTTCTTTCGATGTCATGGCGCGGAACATTTGCCGTTAACATGCTCCCGGTTCTACTCGCCGCGTTCTTACTCGCCATTTTTCTCTCGCCATTCAACCTGAACAAATCGAAATCGAAGGAAACTGCTTCAACTTCCACAAGTTTTATCCAGCCCCTTTTTACGAATCCCCTCCTCGGCGCAACTGCTCTCATCGCGGGCTCTCTCACGGTGGGACACCACGGCCTCATCACTTTCCTGCCTATCCTATTGGTATCCAAGTACGCGGCCAGCCCAGAGTGGGTGGGCATCTGCCTGAGTCTGTACGCAGCGTCCGCCATCATCCCCGAAACGTTCGTAGGCTATGTTTCGGACAGGATTTCACGCAAATTCGTTCTCATATCCGGCCTCATTATTGGCGGCGTATCCATGCTGGCCATCCCCAGCCTGGCAGCGGGGCCGTATGTACTCATTCCTCTGATAACTATCGGAATATTTCTACGCTCATTGCGGCCCGTGATTTTCGCACATGCCCTTGACGTGGCACCCCCACACCTAAAGGGGAGTACCGTGGGCCTGCTCTTCACAACTAACCAGTGTTTTTCAGGAGTGGGTCCTCTTATCGCAGGCATGTTGTCGGACATCTATGGCGTAGACATGGCAATATGGTTTTTTGGAAGTCTGACGCTGGCCATTCTTCCGCTCTTTGCTTTTCTCCCGCAATTCACTCAAAAAGTGGGGGAAGATACCACTGCTGCCATCGAGGGAGAGTCCTCCGCTTAGACCCCTCTATGCCACCGGGAGCACGCGCTTGTGAGTACCCCGATTCAAGATCACCCCGGTTTCGATCAAATCGAACGCCTTCTCTCGGGTGGCATGCCCTCACGCGCCACAGCCGAGCTACTCACATCCATTGGCTTCAACAATCAAGAGCGCGCCGCCAGAGGCCTTCAAACGCTGGCCCTTCACCCGTCCTTCCCCAGAGATGACACGAAGTTTTTACTCCAATTCCTCGAATCGATTGGCGAAACATTCGAACCCGAGCAAGCGCTGACCAATCTTGAGCGCATACTTGAATCGAGGGAAAATCCCGACGCGTTACTCAACACCCTCCGGCGCTCAGGTGAGCGACGTGCCGTCGTATTGACCCTTGCGGGGGGAAGTCAGTTTCTCTCCGACACCCTACTGCGCCACCCGGAATTTTTGGACTGGATTCTCCGGCCTTCCACGCTGCGCGGAGAGAGAACGAAACAGAAGATGTTCTCAGAGCTTTGGCGCTGGGTCCGAGCCGCCGAGGATGAACCCAACGGCCCGGCCAACGCGATGCGAAAATTTCGCCAGCGTGAATACCTCCGCATCGGTGTGCGCGATCTTCTTAGGTGGGCCTCGATGGCGGAAACAACGCAGGCTCTTTCAAATCTTGCGGACATTACGCTGGAGGCCGCCCTACGTATATCCCAGGGCGAGCTCCACACCCTCTACGGGAAACCCCGCTGGCGCGCACCTGACGGTGGGCGTCTTGCCTGCGAATTCGCTGTGATCGGAATGGGGAAACTTGGGGGACAGGAACTCAACTTTAGCTCGGACATAGACCTGCTTTTCATTTACTCATCGGATGAAGGAGGCACGACCGGTGTCCGCGATCCGTATACAGGGAAAAGAAAAGGCCAGATAAGCAATCATGACTTCAGTGTTCGCCTTGCGCAGAGAGTCATTCAATTGATGGCCGAGAATACCGAGGAAGGACACATATTCAGAGTCGATATGCGCCTGAGACCTGAAGGCGCCCAGGGTGCCCTGTCCTATTCCCTTCGAAGCTGCGAGGTCTACTACGAATCGTGGGGAGAAACATGGGAGAGGCAGGCCATGATCAAGGCACGTCTTTGCGCGGGCTCTGAGCAATTGGGTCAGGCCTTCCATCAAATGATTCGTCCATTTATTTACAGGCAAACTATGGACGTGAGCGCTCTCGATGAAATCGCCAGGATCAAGGACAGGATCAACAGCAAACTGGCCGAGAGCGGACGAGAGCACCTGAACATTAAGCTTGGCGAGGGCGGCATCCGCGAAATCGAATTCATCATTCAATCTTTCCAGTTGATATACGGGGGAAAGGAGAGCCTCCTCCGGGAGGCGAATTCACTCCACGCTCTTTCCGTCATCAAGCAACTCGGATTGCTGCCCATCGATGATTGCGAGGGGCTGGCCATGGCATATATTTTTCTCCGAGACATTGAGCACCGCGTTCAGATAATTCACGGCTTGCAAACCCACGAGCTACCCGCCGATGCGCATGGCCTAACCGTTTTAGCCCGAAAAATGGGATTTCGGGTTGACGGCCACGAAAGCGAAAAAAATGCGTTCGAGGAAGAACTAAGAAAACACCAAGACCATGTCGGCAAAGTTTTTGAAAATCTATTTCGACGCGAAGACTCTCAACAAAAAACAGAACCCAAAAAACCGACACCTGCCGCGCCAGCAAGCGCCGAAACCCTGGAAGATTCACTATCTCCCTCGGATCTGGCGCCATACAATTTCGCGGACCCTGATTCGGCTAGCGGACGCCTCAGACTACTTCGGAACGGCGAGCCCTTTCAGCATATCAGCGCACGGGCAAAGCGCTCTTTCGATGAACTGCTTCCCCGCATCCTCTACCTCACGCTGGCTCTTCCCGACCCAGACAAGGCGGTGGCCAATTTGTGCCGCTTTGTTGAAAAAGGCGGAGGGAGAGAGGCTGTCTTTACCCTCCTGGGTGAATCCGACCGCATGTTCGAAGCGCTACTAAAGCTTTTCGGCTCAAGCGACTATTTGTCCGACATCTTAATTCAGCAACCCGCAGTTTTCGACACCATTATTCAGGCTGGCGTTTTAACTGAATCGAAAAACCGTGAATCGCTTCATTCGGACATTCATTTGGCCACACAGAACATATCCTCGATGGCAAAACGTTTTGGCGCACTCGCATCCGCAAAGCGAGGTGAGGAATTCATTATCGGCATGCGAAGCATTCTAGGGGAATCGGACATTATCGAGACGCTAACCGATCTGACGAATCTAGCGGATGTGGTAGTAAAAATTGGGCTCTCAATCGCCGAGGAGGAAATGCGCGCGCTCCATGACAAGCCTGGAGCGGACAAAGAAACAACCGGGTTCGCGATAATTGGACTAGGTAAACTTGGTAGCTGCGAAATGAATTTCGGCTCCGACCTGGACCTGATTTTTGCCTACAGCGGCGCCTCAGGCACCACCTCGGAGAACCCCTCCAACAAGGGGCAGGAGAAAAAAACATCACGAGGCACCCTTTCACCCCACGATTATTATCTAAGAATAGCTACCACCCTGAGGGACGGCCTCACAGCTCCCGAGGCCGGAGACCGCGCCTATGAAATCGATTTACGGCTCCGCCCGGAGGGCCAAAAAGGCGGACTCATCGTACCTATCGAACAATTCAAAACCTATTTCGACGGTCGCGCCGAGAGTTGGGAAAAACAAGCGCTTTGCCGAGCTCGCCATATCGCGGGCTCCAAAGATATCGGGGAACAATTCATGGCGCTTTCAACGAAATTCGTTTACGAAAGCCCCCTTCCAGAGGATTTCGCCGGCGAGGTAGACCATATGCGCCACCGCATGGAGCGTGAGCTGGCGCGCGAATCGGAGGGGAATGTCGACATCAAGCTTGGCATGGGAGGAATTGCCGACATCGATTTCATCGTTCAATTTCTCCAAATCACTCAGGGCCAAGACAACCCCTCCCTTCGCCGCCCGGATTCATTTGGTGCCATTCAGGCTTTCTATGAAGCCGGTCTCCTTTCGGAAACAGAAAAGAACACCCTCTCAGAGTCCTACCAATTTCTTCGTCTCGTGGAGAACAGGCTGCGCATCGCAAATGCACAATCGCTCCACACACTTCCCAAATCCCCCGAGGAGATGGAAATTCTCGCTCGGCGCATAGGATACGAGGACGACGAGGACGGGAGCAGCCGCGCAAAACTACTATCGGATTATGAAAAACACACACATCAAGTGAGAGAAATTTACAGAAAAATCATGTCAGGAGTGGACGAAAAGCGACCATTAAAGTAACAATCATCCCATCTATTCATCGCATAAAAAGCTTAAAACACATTCAAAGGTTTTCATGTTGAAGATCAACGGCAAGCGCCTTCAAAGATCGATGGAAGAAATGGCAAAAATCGGAGCCACACCGGGAGGTGGCGTCAATCGGCTCACCTTGAGCGACGAGGACCGAGAGGCGAGAGACCTTTTTTCCAGGTGGGCAAGAGAAGCAGATCTTTCCATCAATATTGATGAGATGGGAAACATGTTCGCCCGGCGGGAAGGTGAGGACAAAGACGCCCCGCCTCTCATGGCGGGAAGCCATCTCGATTCAGTACCTAACGGAGGCCGTTTCGACGGCTCGCTCGGGGTGCTGGCAGCCTTGGAAATTATCAGAAGCATGAACGAGCAGGACCTCGCCACCAGGCGCCCTATTGAGATTGTGAACTGGACGAACGAGGAGGGCCCACGATTTCCACCCTCCATGCTCGGCAGCGGTGTTTTCGCCGGCGCTTTTAAGCGGGATTTCGCCTACGAGGTCAGGGACTCAAACGGAAAGCGGTTTGTCGATGAGTTGGAAAGAATAAGCTACCGAGGAGAGATTCCTTGCCGCCCAAGGCCATTTGGCGGCTACCTGGAACTCCATGTCGAACAGGGCCCTGCCCTCATCACAGAAGGCACTCAAATAGGTATCGTCGAAGGCATACGCGGCCTCACCTGGCTGCGCATCACAATGAAAGGTGTCCGTGATCATGCGGGCCCCACCCCGATGCACATGAGAAAAGACGCTCTCGTCGGTGCGGCAAGAACGATCACAGCCATCAGGGATATTCCCTCGAAAATAGATCCCGATCTGGTGACGACGGTGGGCGAAATAAACGTTTCTCCAAACGCGATCAACGTCATCCCCGAGCGGGTGATATTCTCGGTCGATTTTCGCCATCAAGATGAATCGATACTCAAGCGGACATATGATGCGGTCTTGGAAGCGGCCGAGTC
This sequence comes from Nitrospinaceae bacterium, assembly GCA_018669005.1. NCBI lineage: Bacteria > Pseudomonadati > Nitrospinota > Nitrospinia > Nitrospinales > Nitrospinaceae > Nitrospinaceae bacterium. The sequence goes on along the minus strand of JABJAL010000074.1, from coordinate 26,792 downwards.
CGCCGCTAAACAAGAAGGCCTTGAACTTGAAGTCAAAGATCTGGGAAGCTCAACACCTATCGCATTCGATGAAAGCGTCACCGAAGCCATAGAGAACGCCTGCGAAAAGTTGGGATATACCCACATGCGCCTCTGGAGCGCCGCCGGACATGATGCACGCTATGCGGCAGACCTATGCCCCACGGCTATGATATTCGCCCCGAGCGTGAACGGAAAAAGCCACGCCGAAGATGAACTCACAAACTGGGAGGACGTCACCCGAAGTTGCGAGGTTCTAGGGAGCACCCTTATTCATCTGGCTAATCTACCCTGAATTTTTATTCACACGGAAAGAGAGATCAAAAATGGCAAAAATCAAATGGAAAAATGGCGCAAAATGCGCCGTCTGCCTCACCTTCGACGTAGATGGCGAATCCCTATGGATAGCCCGGGACCCGCACCTAGGTCACAGGCCGATTCACAATGCCATGGGCGCCTACGGCCCCAAGGTGGGCGTACCCCGGATCATCAAGCTATTGAAGAAATATTCCATCCCAGGGACTTTCTTTCTCCCGAGCTGGACGGCGGAAAAATGGCCGAAAATGACGGAGAACATCATGAAAGGTGGCTATGAGATCGGCCACCATGGCCACCTTCACGAAAAACCCTTTCAAATGGCCGATGTCGTAAGAGAAGAGGAACTTATTGAGCGCGCCCTGGATATTCTGGAGAGAATGACCGGCAAGAAACCCACCGGCTCGCGAACACCCTCATGCGATCCCGGGGCGCACACTATGGATCTTCTCAAGAAACACGGACTTCACTACCACTCAAATCTAATGGACGATGATTGGCCCTACTATCACCCGAACGGCCTCGTCGAGCTTCCAACGAAGTGGACTCTCGACGACTTCATTTTCTTTGGCTTCAGTGGCAGCCCACCGTTCGGCAATGGTATTCAGGACGCCGAATCGGTCTATTCGATGTGGGTTGAGGAGTTCGAGGGAACCTATGAGGAGGGCGGCTACATCAACTTCATGTGCCACCCCCAGACCATCGGACAGCATCACCGCATCAGGATGATGGACCGGCTGGTCAAGCACATCATGGACAAAGGCGATTGCTGGTTCGCCACGACCGGCGAAGTCGCCCGCGAATGGGCAGGACAGGTCAAGCCACCCAAGGGCGCCAAGAAAGCCGCCAAAAAATAGATATGGCCGATTCTGTTTGGAGTTCTCTTTTTATCTGCCTCGGGTGGAGCGCGTTCGGCTTGGCGCACAGCCTCTTTTGCCGAGGTTGGGTGAAGCGAGCAGTCGAGCGGCTCATGGGCTCTGCCTTCTTGGCCGGGCTCTACCGCCCGCTCTACGCGGCGACATCAACTTCGATATTGCTCTGGCTATGGGTCATGCCCCATGACCTTAAAGGAGATGCCAATCTTATCGAGCTTACCGGTGTATTGAGAATTCTGCCCCTAGTCGCAAAAGGCGGGGCAGTTTTGTTGATCGCAGTCTGTTTTCGCGATATTAATTTTTGGGAATTTATCGGCACCGCCCAATTTGGGAGGTGGCTTTCGGGAGAAACGAAGAATCTGGCCCCCACCGAGCCCGAAGATTTCCCCTTGGTGCAGCAGGTCGAACCACTCGCGATGGGCGGGCTCTATCTTTGGGTGAGGCATCCTCTGAACACTGCAGCCTTCCTCTGGATCTGGGCTCAGCAGACCTACACGTTCCACAGCGTCACCTTCGCTGCATGTCTGACGATCTATATTCTCATCGGCAACCGCTTTGAGGAACGCGATCTGATCAAGCGCTACGGAGCCTCATATGAGCGCTACCGCGAAACCGTGCCATCCTTTATAGGTGGCATATTTGGAATTTCCGGGCGGGCGAAAAAACTTCGCGACATAGCCGTGGAAAATCCACCCCCTAGCTAGCGATTGGCGAGAGCCAACCCAGGATAACGCCATAGATGGCATGAGCGACAACAGCTGTCTGCCAGGCTCGGGGATTTGCCTTCATGGCAAAAAATCCGTGTTTTGTGATAAACGGATTGAAAAAGCACTGAGAGAATATCAACAGAATCCCACCGAAAATCAGCCCGCGCACAACGTTTGATCCCGACATCATCGGACCGACCACTGTCGCATAGAAAAGAGCAAAAACAATTCCATTCAGATGAACAGCGATAAACCCCAGAACATAGGGTGGGCTCCCACCATAAGATTCCCCGAACAGGAGCATCGAGAGCCCTTTGCCAAAATCAAGCTTCACCATTCCAACACGATCCGCCGTCAGGGCAAAAGCCATATGACAATAAGTCGCCAAAAAACCCGCTACCGCGACCGTCAGCATAAAATCGAGCTTCATTTTTTACCTCCACAATCTAGAGAGCGATATAGAAACAATACTATGAAGTTCCTATACACGCAAAAAAAGGGGGCACCACATAGCGCCCCCTTTTTTTGCAAGATGTTCAATTCACACGATCAAGCTTCATCAACCCGTATATTCGACGATGTGCATGCCGCCGCCGTTTCTGTCGATGAGGTACATACGCCCTTCCTCGTCCATACCCACGTCATTAGACTGGCAACATCCCTTGCCGAAGTTCATTTCGGGAACAAAGCAGCCCACTTCAGTGGGATTGAAAGGATCCGATATGTCCACCGCGCGAAGCCCTGAATTGAAATAGGTTAGGAAAATAATGTTCGGCCAAGGATTCTTCCCTGGCTTGTATTCGAGAATATTATGGGCGCCATAGCGCAGGCCTCGATCGAAATACTTTTCCCGATCCGGCATGTAGGTCGCTATCGGAATGGGTTTCGTCTCATCTCGAATATCAACGATCCACATGAACTGACTTTCCCTATAGGCAGTGTGATCGCGCGCCTCGTCGGTCACCACGACATAGGGCCGATCATCAACGGGCCATACCGTGTGCGTCGAGCCGATAAACGGTGGTGCCCAGCAAAGGTCCGAGATGTGCTTGACGTTTTTTATATCCGAGCAATCTGCGATGCCCATGCCACCTCCCCAGAAGCCGCAGAACATCCTGTCATCGCGGATAATTGCCGGGCCATGGCATTGTGTTCTTCGCTCCATCGTCTCGGGCTCTTCGTAGGGGAGATTTAGCGCTAGGTCCTGCTCTGGCAGACCCCAAAGGCTGAGTAGTTCGGGCTTGAGCGGGTCGCTAATGTCCACCGTCCAATTCACCCGGCCGCGCCAACCCTCGACCGCATCGTTAGGGAAAAATGCCAGTTGGCGCTCGTTGTCCACTCCAAAGCGATGAGGCCCGGTGCCGGGCATGTCATAAAATCCCACTTCCTTGGGATTCGCCGGATCGCTGATGTTGAAGATCTGAATGCCTGCGCGGGCGCTCTTACCTTCGGGCGTATGAAGCTGCTCGTTGTTCACGTAGAGCAAATCATCACCGACAACCCGCAGCTTGTGGTTATGGATTCCGGGACCCGCCTTCACCTCCCCTACTTTTTTCGGTTTCGTGGGGTCCGAGACATTGTGAATCGTAAATCCTTCGGGGCCGTCATAGCCCGAGGTCCCTACGGCGCCCACATAAGCAAACCCTTTGTGAACCTCGACAAGGCTCCCCCCACCCCACGCCGCACTAGGGTCGTGACCTAAAAGTTTAAAATTCTTGGCTTCAGCCGGATCACCTACTGCCCCTACTGTCATTGCTTATCTCCTGATTAGAGTCAAATAATTTAGTCCTTATCTTCATATACTTCGATTACGCGTGCACAGTCATCCTCTTTCCAACCCGCCGCCTCGGCACGCTGGAACATATCGAGCCCGGCGGCTGTCATGGGTACATCAAACCCCAGATCCTTGGCCAGATCGACACAAAGCCCCAGATCCTTGACATAGATGCCCACCGAGGCATGCGGCGTGAAATCCCTATCAAGGATTTTTTCGCCCTTCAAATCAAGAACATGGCTGGCCGCCGCGTTAGAGCCGAGACACTCCAACATCAATTCTTTAGAAAGACCAGAGCGCTCGCCCAGCAACAATCCCTCCGAGAGTAAGGCCACACCTGCGTTCACTATCAAGTTCGTTACAAGTTTCATCGCACAGGCCGAGCCGTTCTTCCCTGTATAAGTAACGCTCTTCCCCAGCGGCGCGATAACCGGAAGGATTCGCTCGAAAACCTCCTTTTTTCCGCCCACCATATAGGCCAGCGTTCGCGACTCAACATGTGGAACAGTCCCTGAAACGGGAGCATCCACCATTTTCACCCCTTGTGCAGCAAGTTTTTCGGCCAGCCCGGCCGACCACTCGGGATGCATCGTACTCATCTCAATGAGGATGAGCCCTTTATTTCCGGCAGAGACAATACCGGCGGGGCCAAGCGTGTTTTCTTCAATGTGCTCGGGTTTAAGAAGCATGGTGAAAACGATATCAGAGCGCTCGGCCACCTCACGGCCCGAGGCCGCCGAAAAGCCACCCGCCTTTTCAAGCATTTGCCCCCGAGCAGGGTCAATATCGTATCCGCTTACCTCATGGCCGTCCGCCATGAGACTTTTCGAAAGTGGCAGACCCATCTTTCCGAGTCCAATAAACCCAAGCTTCTCGCCCATGAAAAATTCCCCCTCGTCTTGTGACATGAACGACGGGCCAACCATCGAGCAAACTCGAACCCGCCTTCATCAGACATTCCGTTCCGAATTCTTGAGCTTTCAGCACTACCACACTCTGGCCGAAGCGAATAGAATAATGACGCAATTAAGAGTGAGGCCATAACCCTAACTTCAGGGAATAGAATTGCCAACGCCTCCGGTTGAATTCCACAACTTTTTTCAAGTTTTATGGGACAGATAAAATGCCAGATACCCCTCTCATAAAGAAACATCAGGCACTTGGTGCCACTTTGACTTTATCGGAAGGCTGGCAAGTGCCCGCAAATTTCGGAAACCCCGCTACGGAGCATCTCGCTAGCCGTGAAAGCGCTGCCGTCATTGATTTGTCCCACCGGGGCAAACTCCGATTTTCAGGCCCTGACACCCCCAAATTCCTCCATGGGATGCTATCCAACCGGGCGGAAGACCTCCTGCCCGGCGAAGGGGTTTATTCAACCTTCCTCACCAGACAGGGAAAGTTCGTGGCGGATTTATATCTTTACCGGAAGCCTGAGAGCTTTGATGCCATTCTGGCGCCCGGGATGGCTGCTGTACTCTCTGAGGCAATTGATATGTACATCATCATGGACCAAGTCGAAGTAGAGGATATCAGCATCTCACAAGCAGCATTGGGCCTGTTCGGGCCTGAATCTCAGAAAATACTAAAAGGCGCAGGTCTCGACCCTGGTGAACTCCCCGAGCACGGGCATATCGACATCGAGGGAATAACCATCGCCCGGGAGCCCTGGACCGGGGACGAGGGTTATCTCCTCACAATCCCTATTGAAAGATCAGAAAACCTTTGGGACGCCCTTTTAAAGGGAGGCGCCATCCCGGCCGGGCTAACCGCCTTTGAAACCCTCACCCTCGAGGCTGGAACCCCCTTGTTTGGCCTCGATATGAATTCAAATATCAATCCCATGCAGGCGGGTCTTGAGACAACAGCTATAGATTTTGAAAAAGGCTGCTACATCGGACAGGAAGTCATCGCAAAGATTAAATATCTGGGCCAAGTGAATCGAGGACTCTGCGGAATCCGGCTCATTGGAGAACAAATCCCCCCGACGGGAGCGAGGGTCGAGGCAAATGGCGAGGAGGTGGGCTCCGTGACACGAGCGGCCTATTGCCCTACCGAGGGACAAACCCTCGCTTTTGCTTTATTACATCGCAAGGCGATGGACACAGGGTGTCAGGTAAGCGTCCACGACGGAGATATATCTTTAAACGGAGAGGTTACAACCCTCCCATTTTATAAAAATTGACGTCGAAGACTACGATCAATTTTAACAATAGGTTACCGGAATGAGTAGAACAAAGACCTTTACTCTTGATGAGGCCAGAGAGCTACTCCCAGAGCTTCGAGACCGCCTAATAGCCATGCAGGTTAACTGGCAAAATCTGGCCCCCTACCAAAAAGAAGTTCGCCAATTAGCAATGAAAATAGACAAAGGCGGATCCACTATCTCAGATGCCGGAAAATATTTGAGCCTGGCCAAAAAGTTAAAAAGCCAGCTAACCTACTTCGAAAATATGAGCATCGAGGTAAAAGATATCACCTCGGGCCTAGTGGATTTTCCCTTCATTCGAGAAGGGCGCATCGTCTATCTTTGCTGGAAAATGAGCGAGGAAACGATCTCCCATTGGCACGAGACCGATGCCGGACTCGCGGGAAGACAACCTATCTGAAATCGTCGTTTTCAATGACTTATTTGGTTGACCTTCCACCATCGCCGGCGCATATTGCGGCTGAGTTGGCCGCCTAATTCACTCAATTTTTCGCTAAGAGAGACCACATCAGGCACATCATTTTTTTCCGCCCAAAGGGAACCGCGAGCCCTTTTCACAATTCATAAAAATATTTTATGAGGCGCTCAAGGAGGAATTTTCATGGCAATGGTTACACGAGGAAGCAAATCGAATACCTCGGCCGCTTCAACGAAAAAGAACAAAACCTATGGTCTCGAAAAACTCGGACTAACAAACATCGGTTCTGTTCACAGAAACTTACCTGTTGCGAGATTGACAGAAATATCGGTCGCAAGAGAGGAAGGGTATCTAGCCCCCAACGGCGCCCTAGTCGTACATACTGGAAAATATTCGGGGCGCTCGCCGAAGGATAAATTCACGGTCGATCAGAGTCCATCGAACAAAGATATTTGGTGGGGCGAAATCAACCAGAAGATCTCGACTAAAAACTGGGACAAGATTTTCGCAAAAGTAAAAAAATACCTTAAGCGGAAAGACTTATTCATTTTCGATGGCTTTGTTGGTCGCGATCCCCGTTACCGGGTTCCCGTCAGAGTGATTTCTGAGCAGGCTTGGCATTCTCTTTTCTGCACAACTCTTTTCGTTCGACCCACGGTCGATGAATTAAAAAAACATAAAACACAGTTCACCGTTATAGACGTCGGCCGCCTCCATGGCGACGGGCCCAAGGACGGTCTTCGAAAAGAAAACTTCACTCTCGTGAATTTCGAAAAACGCCTCGTCCTCGTGGGCGGCTCAGAATATGCCGGCGAGATGAAGAAATCAGCTTTCTTTTTGATGAATTACCTTCTTCCCGGAAAAAATGTATTCCCCATGCACTGCTCGGCGAACGCTGACGAGAAGGACAACACAGCGCTTTTCTTCGGGCTATCGGGTACCGGCAAAACCACACTTTCCGCCGACCCCAACCGCCGACTCATCGGTGATGACGAACATGGCTGGACCGACAAAGGAATCTTCAATTTCGAGGGCGGGTGCTACGCCAAAACCATCGACCTCACCCGCGAGAAGGAACCACAGATTTGGGACGCCATTCGTTTTGGCTCGGTGCTGGAAAATGTTTTTGTCGATGCTGACACGAGAGAAATCGACTACACCGACATTCGCTATACCGAAAATACACGGGCAACCTATCCTGTTGAATTCATTGACAATTGCATTACCACTGGAATGGGCGGGCATCCGAAAAATATTTTCTTCCTGACATTCGATGCCTTTGGTGTACTGCCGCCCATCAGCAAACTCAGCCCCGAGCAGGCCATGTACCATTTCTTATCGGGCTACACGGCCAAGGTTGCCGGAACCGAAGCAGGGGTTGTTGATCCTGAAGCCACTTTCAGCACCTGTTTTGGCGCCCCCTTCCTCGCCTGGCATCCAAACCGCTACGCAGAATTATTGCGCGACAAGATTAAAAAACATAAGGCGCAGGTCTGGCTAATCAATACGGGTTTGAATGGCGACCCTGCCACGGATCCTGATAGGGTTTCACTTAATCACACACGGGCCCTGCTCACTGCAGCTATCGACGGAAAACTGTCGAAAACACCGACCATCAAGGACTCTGTCTTCGGTCTCAGCATCCCGAAATCATGCCCGGGGATTCCGGCCAAAACGCTTATCCCCTGGAATGCTTGGAAGAGCAAAAAGAAATACGACCAAAAATCCCGCGAGTTGGCTGGCCTTTTCCAGGAACATTTCCACCAGTTTGAGGATCAGGTTTCAAAACAAGTTATAGCGGCAGGACCAAAAGCGGATTAACACAACTGATCAAATGGATAATATTTAACAATCTTTTCAAGAGGAGCGATAATATGCCCGTTGTCCAGATCAACCTGCTAGAAGGCAGAACGAAAGAGCAAAAAAGCGCTATCGCCGAGGAGATTACAGAGACAATCCACAAACATGCCGGCGCCCCAAAAGAAGTGATAATCGTTACCTTTAACGATTTCAGCAAAGATTCATGGGCCATGGCTGGCACCTTATTCTCTGATAAATAGATTTTTAAAAGGGGCGCTTTCATGAGCTTTCGAATTGCAGTAGTTCAACCCATGAGCCATATGCCGCCGGACGATGAGAAAAACGTCGACGACGCGATTAAATTCATCGAACAAGCATCAGCGCAGGGCGCCGAATTCATTACATTTCCCGAATCATATCCGGGCCCATGGCGCATGCCAGCCACGTTCGACCCGAACGAAGCTATGGCCGAAGCCGCCAAGCGCTGTGGTGTCTATGTTCAATACGGCACACTTGAGCCCATCGACAATGAAAAACGCACAGCCTACAACCTGTTGATGCTGGCCCGCCCTGGTGAGGGAGCGCCTGGCAAATATCGACGGACACACCCACCCGGCCCGTGGATATACAGGGGCGGCAAATACTGGGACTTCAACTATACAGAGGGCAACGAATACCCCGTCTTCGAAACACCCCAGGCCCAAGTCGGCCTCGCCATGTGTAGTGAGGTCTATATGCCTGAAGTCTCTCGCGCGTTGTCCATCAGAGGGGCGGAAATCATATTCCTCCCCGCAGGTGTGGATAAGCGAAAACTTTGGGGAAGCTGGCGAAATCTGATTTGGTCGCGTGCCATCGAAAACCTCGCCGTTGTCGTCACGACACAAAACCTGTTTGACAAAAGCCAGCGAGGGCTTGCCATGGTGGCAACGCCAGAGGAAGTCATTTTTGAGAGCACGAAAGAAGGAATGTTCCTCGTGGATGTTGATCTCGACCGAATACGAGACTTAAGAGCACAGCAAGACAGCCCAAACTCCTCGGAGCAAAACGGGGCGAAGGCGGGGATACTTTCCCAATGGCAACGTCCTGACATGTATGACAAATTTCTTCCGAAAGAGAAAACAAGCCCCTGATCTGAATATTATTTCCTCGGCCAATCCCCGGTAAAATGCCGGGGATTTTTATGTAAAGGGCAATTTATGTCGCGAAGTTATTTCTGGATACTTTATGCCCATCTTGCATTCGCATGCTTTTTTATCGGCGGGATGACATTTTTCTCCATTCTCGTGGCGAACCTGAGGAAAAGACTCACTCCCGAGGAGTTCGCCGGCGAGGTGGTGTCTCTACTCCGCTTCTACCATCCGTTCGTGCTGCTCTGCATGGGTGTGCTCATCATGTCGGGGGCGTGGTATCTGACTGGTGTGAAAGTTGCCATGGGCCCGCGATTCGGAACGATTTTCGTTCCTCTCGGGCTAAAGCTGGGAACCGTTTTCTTGATTGTAATGGGATTAAGTTTTCAGTTTTTCGGGTTGGGGCTTCGCCTCACGCGAGGGATGGGTCCTGCCGGGAACGGTCGCCCACCCTCTGAGGGAACCGAAGAGCGACTCCGACTTATCCGGGCTGTCGAGAAGGCAAATCTCTTCAATATGCTTCTCTCCCTTATCGCGGTTTTTCTCGGCCTCTCGATGTCGAAGGGGTTTTAGTAGCAGGGGACCTTCATCAATACAGCACCTCTCACAAAACGCCACGTCCCTTAAGCGCTGCAAAATTGGGCCCGCGATCAATAAAAGGCGGATTTTTTCTTCGCTGCCCCATCATCTGACGCAACGCCTGAGACCCGCCGGCATCCACCTTGAAGCTTTTCTCCTCTGAGAAAACAACACCGTAATGGCGCATGGCGCCGTCAAATGTCACCTTCCCCCATAGAACATCCCTTCGGACATATTGAAGCTCGCGCTCAAAAGGATTGCCCCATCCGCCGCCACCTGTGGTGACAACTCGAATTAAATCGCCCTCTATTACATTCACCCCATCGCTCAACCCCGGCACTTCCCGCTCGACCGGCGTGCCAGGATTTACAATTATACGGAGAAGACCACCGGCCCTTCCCCCATTCACGCCCCAGGGCGATAAAACCGAGCGTGCCCCGTAGTTGAACACCGAACAATCACAAAGAACGCGAAATTCTTTCAAATATCCCAAACCACCTCGGCGCTTACCTGCTCCACCCGAATCAGGGGACAGGGCAACACGCTCAACGCGAACGGGAAAATGGCTCTCTGTTAGCTCCGTAGAGTAATTGCGGCAGCCTGGAATCATGTGGACAACATCCTCTCCATCAGCCCAGGGCCTTCCTCCGGTCCCTCCCCCTAAGTTTTCTCGAAAAAGAAACGACTCCGCGTCGTCTGTCTTTCCCCGTAGACCCCAATGACGACTCGTTTCTTGATCGGCAGGAAAACGCCCCTTCGTCGCTACGCCCAGGACACCGCAAAACAAGCTGAGCACCCGAGATGCAGTGAAAGAACTCATGGATGTGGGCGCGGGAAAAATCGGGGTTAGCAAACTACCCGGCTCAGAAAACACAATATCTATAAGCGAATCAACGCCCCCATTGATATCGATTTCGAACATCCGCTCATAACTTCCAGCTAGATTGCGAAGCAGAGGCGCCAACCAGTTTTTGAGAAATAGTCCATCCGAACAACCGACTGGCCAGTTGATAGGGCCCATCGTCTGAGGAGATATCTGGGTAAAATCGAGCCCTAGTTTTCCATCCGTCTTGGTCATCCTTATTTTAAGAGCATGAGCCTTATTTTTACTCACGCCATCGCTCTCGATATAATCCTCGAATTCGTAGGCACCATCCGGAATTCTGGAAAGCAATTCTTCTCGAATCGCTTTTTCTCCCCTCTCTATCAACGCCTCAAACGCACAGACTACGGCTTCGGCACCAAATCGCCCGCAGAGTTCCACGACCCGAGCACCACCAGCATGACAGGCGGCAACTTCGCAATGAATATCGGCACGGATGTCCTCCGCACCCCGGCTATTGCGGGCAATTACCTCAAGAGCAACCTCATTAAAATCGCCTCTCTCGCAAATCTTTATCGGAGGAACGAGAAGTCCTTCTTGGAAAATATTCGTGGCGGTAGAAAGAAGCGTTCCAGGAAGCATCCCCCCCATATCGTCATGGCAGCCATATAAAAGAGCAAAAGCCGATAGATTTTTCTCAAAGAAAATTGGAAAACATATACACATACCTAATTGATTCGGAGCTCCCCCTTCGGACAAATAAGGGTCGTTCCAAATAATGACATCCCCGTCATGAATTTCGTTCTGAGCCCAGGTACTCAATACTGGGCCGATGGTTGTTGGAAATGACCTGCCAGTAAGTTTACGGCCCTTACTGTCGAACAACGCCGCCCGGATGTCGCGGGTATCTCTCATCGAAGAGGAACGGGCCCCTCTTTCAACGTGACCCTCCATCTCACGCTCAATGGATACAAGGGCCCCCTTAATGATTTCACAAACAATCGACGCCTCTTCATTCGAATTCTCGTCAACAGCAGCAGCGGAGGAATCTGTCTGAATATCGAGATGGATCCGAATGCTTCCCCATTCATCCGTCTCACACTTTGCCTTCTGTGGGATGAAAATTGTTGAGCCCGCCTCCTCGATAATCGCCGGCCCCTCGATTACTCCACCTTTTCCTAATTTTTCGCGCTCAAAGACAGGCACTGAGACGAATTCTCCATCCGACAAGCCCGCTTGGCGCTCCCCATTACGGGCGGAATCGACTCCCGCTCCCTCCTCCACAGACCGAATATTCGCACTTTCAGCGGACCCCATAGCAGTCAGGCGAAGGTTGACCAGCTCTACCTGTTCGCTTTCTAAATGATGATTACCGAATCTCTCTCGGTAGGAGGCATGAAAAGCTGTCAATACGGCAGCCAAATCAAACGCGCTTGAATCCAAGTGTGGCACTTCGACACCGACTTCCTGGCCTTCTCCGAAATAACGCAAATCCAGCGAACGAGAAAAAGATCGCCTTTCACTGGAAATATTGTCAGCATCAAGATCCGAAGCAGCATCGAGCATCATCAAATCGAATTGACTCTGAATGTCTGCAAGTGAAGCATCGTTCAGAATAGACAGATGTGTTTTAACGTAGTCGTAGCGAGGAGAAACCTCTACAAGGCCAACCGAGCTATTGTTCCCGGCTCGTGCCGGAACAACAATTTCAGTTATTCCGAGAATCCCCGCAATTTCAGATGCTAGGAGAGGCCCCATTCCACCAAAAGCAATTAACACATACTCGCGCGGGTCCTTGCCTTCATGAACCGTTTTCTCGCGAATCGCCAGGGCATGCTCCCATGCCGCCATGCTGACGATGCCTCGCGCGGCGCGATGCGGAGGAATCTCCAGATCCTTTGCGATATGCTCGATACCAGTAGATGCCTGTCTCGAATCTAGAGATAACTCTCCACCCGCCAAGCTCTCAGGTAAAAGGCCGAGAAAGAGTAGCGCATCGGTGACAGTGGGTTCCTCGCCTCCGCGCCCATAGCACATGGGACCCGGAACTGCGCCAGCGCTACGAGGACCGACACGAAGTTTTTTGTCCCCGGTGACCTGGGCAACTGAACCGCCACCGACCCCAACGGTGGCAATATCAATCATCGGCAGGCTAATTTCATGGTTTCCCAGTTTAGAACTCGTTGCGATAATCGGATGCGCATCCTCAATCATGGAAACTTCGGTGGAAGTGCCGCCCCCGTCGAGGGTGATTGCCTTATTAATTCCAGACACCGACGCCAAATGCGCACTGGCGATCACTCCTGCGGCCGGGCCTGACATCGCAGTGGAAAGCGGATGCTCCACAACCCTGGCCATCCCAGTTACACCCCCATTGGATGTCATGATGCGAAAAGGTGGGGTCGCCGGGAATATGTTGGATAAGTTCTCTATTGCACGATCAAAATAGCTCCTGATAGCCGGCTTGCATGCCGCATCCATGATGGTAGCCACCACACGCTCATATTCTTGATACTCGGGAAGCACATCAGATGAGAGCGACACGTAGCATTCAGGGTGCTCCTCGGAAAAATATTTCCGCAACAAACGCTCGTGGGCAGGATTCGCATAAGAATGAAGCAGACATATCGCAACAGTCTCAACATCCATTTTTTTCAACTTGTAGGCCAGATCGCGCGCCAGTTCCTCATCGATGGGTGAAATTTCCTCCCCCTTGAAATCTATTCTCCCCCCGAGTTCGTATACACGCTCCACCGGAACCAATCGCGACGGTTTCACCCAAAAATATGAACTGCCAAATCCCTCGGGGGCGCTTTGGCGCGCTATTTCGAGCACATGCTGAAAACCTTCATTCACAACTAGCGCCATGTTTTGATTCGGCCTACCAAGAAGTGCATTCGTTGCAACAGTGGTCCCATGAACTAGAGAAGTGACATCTGAGGGATCGGCCCCGGAGATTTCCAATATCGTTTGAATTGCTAAATTAAAGGCCTGGGATGGATCGGAGGGAGTAGAAGGAATCTTGGCGGTGAATATGTCGCCATCCTCGACACGGAGGGCCGTGACATCAGTAAACGTGCCACCAGCATCAACACCAATACGATAAGAGCCGTTACTCGACATTCAACCTCTCACGCACAAATTTAGTCAGGCGATAAACGCGGGAATAGTAACAAAAATCGGTAAGAAAATAATCGAAAGAGCTGAAAGAAGTAGTTTTCAGTAATTAGCCTTTCTGTATTCTCTACCCCGGCGTAATCGGAACTATGCATCTGACCGGCTAGGCTTCGGCCACGATATTTCCGTCAACAATAATCGGCTCTTCATCAAACCAAACCGAAGGCTGTCTGATGATGGCATCAAAATGTGTACTCGCCTGAACGCCCCCACCCAGATTGGCCGAGGTGCCGATGCCGATGTGGATCGTTCCGTTTACACCTTCATCGTTGAGCATTTCACCCGTGAAATCCTTGCATTCCGGATTCAGGCCAATGGCGAACTGCGCAATATTATAAACCCACTTATCATTCTGCTCGGCAAGGAGATTCGATAAAAACGTGGCTTGCTCGCCGCCTGTGATTTCCTCGACAAATCCGTTTTCTATCCGAAAATTAACAGGCTCTCTAATAATCCCTACACCGTAATAGGGAATACTCCCGTCACACACGAGGCGCCCCTGCGTGGTGCCGTCCTTGGGCGAGGTATTCGCCTCGATATTGGGAACGGCGGAAAAACCGGGCGACTCAACAATGCAGCAATGGCTGTTCCCGGCCCTACCCTCCAGGCTCATCTCCAACTCCGTTCCTGCCGCGTTCGTCACACGGACCTCCACAGCCGCCGTGAGACGATTCGCCAGTGCATCGCAAAGGGGCTTGCGTGCGCTGAAGTCAGCCATCAATCCGCCCGTTTTCATCATGTTCTCGGTAAACGCCGTCATTGAAAGTACGCGCGCACCCTCGCCGATGGCCTCGCGAACCGCCCGCGTATGGGAGAGGGCATGTGTCACCGGCATAATGATAACATCGGCCCGGCGCATCGCGGCCGACACTTCCTCCACAGGCTCTTGGTTGTCTATCTTTCGCGGGGGAGAAATAACAAGCGTGGCATTTCCGCCCGCCTCCTCAGCCGCTTTTTTTACGATCTCAGCAATAGGCAAACGCACCTCGTCGGTGACGACCAGAACCGCCTCCCCATCCTTCACCTTGGCGCAATCTCGGGCAAGAATTCTCGCTCCCTTTTCCACTTACACACCTCCGAACTATTTCGCAACGAATAGAACAGAAACAAAATGACAAAATTTGATTCAGCTGGCCTGAAACTACACCAGAATTCGCGGACAAGAAACCACGAAGCGGATTACCAAAAGATGCGAGCTCAAAGCGCCCCATCTTCAGGAATGAGTTGAACCATCGCATTATAATCAGGCACCCCACTTCTGGGATCGCGGTGTCCCCGCTTGATCAATACATTCCCCTCCGGCCAGTGCACCTGCACGTTACGGGGTTTTATGGGCATCACCTTGATGTGGCCTCGAAATTCTCCCGCCTCGGACTTAAGAACAACCAGTGAGCCATCCCGGAGCCCCATATCGTCCGCATCTTTTTTGCTAATCAAAACATCATCGCGACCAGCCCCGGTGAGAGAATCTTTCCTTTCAAGGACCATGCTGTTGAACTGCTTGCCGCGTCTTGTGCTGAGGAAAAACCAGCCATCAGGAATTTCCAATGCAGGGGGATTGAGTGCCTTGAAATGCGCTTTTCCGTCCGGGGTACCGAAGTTGCCTCCCTCGCAGAGCCTTCTGCCGCCCCATTGCAGGGCATCACCCTTGTTCTCCAAATTTTCAATCCCCCCATAAAGAGGCACTGTTTTCGAAATTTCAGTTCGAATCGAAGCGGCATCGTCAAAATGAATTTCATCTCGGCGCTCGGGATACACGTGCTCTGCCAATTCCATCAATATTTGCCACTCCGACCTGCTTTCACCAACCCGGCGGCCTGAAATCTCGGGGCTGAAAATTATTCGGCGCTCCGTCGTCGTCTCGCATCCACCTCCTGCCTGTTCGTACCGAGTTTGTGCAGGAAGCAAGAGAACAGTGTCGCCCGGCTCCTCAAGCATTGGGGTGCTAAGCACGATGTCTTGATGAACCCGCAGTGGAATCCGCCCGAGCGCCTCTCGAACATAATCCGGCTCGGGAAGCGTTTCGATGAAATTTCCTCCGGCGAAATACAACACATCCATCTCTCCCGCATGGGATGATTCGACCATCTCAACCGCCGATAGTCCTACTTGGGAGGGAGGCTCAAACTTCCATATTTCCCCGAGCGCCTTAGCCGATTCAGTGTTGATGGCATCGCCGCCCGGAAAATTTGTAGGGACACACCCCACCTCTGCGCCCCCCTGAACCCCGCTGTGCCCCCGAATGGGCATGACGCCGCAGCCCTCGCGGCCCACCATCCCCCGGGCGAGGGCGAGGTTAATGATCGCCTGGACATTCTCAACACCAAAGACATGTTGCGTGAGACCCATACTCCAAACGAATACGGCCTTGCGGGAAGACGCATACATGTCTCCAAATTTCTGTATTTCGCTACGTGAAGCACCAGAGTGCGACTCTAAAAGCTCCCAACTCTGCTCATTCAGAATCGCCCTTAAACCATCGAAAGCCTCTGTCTTGTCCTGGATAAATTTTTTGTCCACCAAATTTTGCTCAATTAGATATTTCAGAACACCATTCAAAAAAGCGACATCACCACCCGTGTGAATGGAGAAAAATTCATCGGCCAACTTCGTGCCAAACATCGCGCTCTCAAGAACAGAGGGAATCCAGTAGCGCTGAAGCCCCGGCTCGCGGTGCGGGTTGATAACGGCTACCTTCGCCCCACGCTGCTTGGCCAGATAAATATATTTTGTCGTAACCGGTTGGCTATTGGGCGTATTACTACCCGCGAAGATAAGAAGATCGGCATCGAGCCAGTCTTTATAGGAGCATGTAGATGCCGCTACACCGAGGCTTTGCTTAAGTGCGACGGTGCTGGGGGAATGACAAATTCGAGCCGAGTAGTCAATGTTGTTAGTGCCTAGAAATCGCGCTGCCTTCTGAGCAACGTAGTAGACCTCGTTCGTGATGCCGCGTGAAGTCAGATAGAAGGCAATCCGACTCGGGTTTGTGGCCCGGATGCGCTCGGCCATTACACCATATGCCTCATCCCAGTCTATCCGCCTGAAGCCGGGCTCGCCGCGCCTTCTAATCATCGGAAAAGGCAACCTACCCAGCTCCCTGAGCTCGGCGCCGGTCATTTTCTTTAAACCTTCAATGTCTTCGAGGACACTGACATCCATCCCACGCATCGTATTCAGGCGGAGCAGGTTTAGGCGAGACATGCACAGATGAATTCCGTCCATCGTAAAATCATGGAGCCCCGTCGTCCCTAAGGCGCAGCCGTCACATACCCCATCCCTTAAAATTCTCCAGGCAAAGGGCAATTCGTCACGATTTTGCCAAACGACTTTAAGCATGTCGCGGTAATGATTCGGCTTTACCTTACCAAACCCGTTAGGGACAAGCCCCACCCAAAGGGCCGGGTTCCAAGAAATTTTCATTTGCGACATCTCCTGCCAGTACAGCCAGAAAACTCCCTGCTAAACATATGAATATATTTCAATGATAGCGCGAATCGGGAATTCACAAAATACAGGGAGATGAGCTCATCTTACGGTGGGGTAAACATAGAGAAACTTAATAAAAAGGAGCACGCCAAGAAGACGTGCTCCGCTGCCGGTCGTCATCTGCAGATATGGGATCTAAAGGAGGGTGGGTGAAGCGGGATAGTTCAAGGAAATCTTAGGCAGGCGACCGGCACTCGGAAGCACATTCCACACTTTTCGAGTGAGCAAAAAGTGGATTTGGAAGTCTTCGTTATTCTTCGCGTTTTTAATTAGCATGTCTTATCCATCAGCTGGTTACTTTCGATGGATAAAATATAGATAAAACACTGAAGGAACTAGTTATCGGATGGTAAACTCCATGTAATTATTGTGTTAGATTTCAAAAAACAATACATGTAATTATTTTCATTATCCAGACAACACAAACCGCATCCACCCGTATGTATTTATTTTCTTTTGCCTTACGTGTTGTCGTTTATTTTCCGACCCAAAATCTCCTAACTGATATGACTTGATACATCGTGGAGGCTACCACCCTCCCCCTCGTCGGGCAGGCCCTCGTAGGTGTCCACTACCTGCAGAAGACGCTGGCCGGTCACATCATCTCGCAAACGTTTGAGATTGAATCCCTCCACTTCGGCAATCGCGACTTCGGCCAGGCTGAAAATGGTGTTCCCAGCCTCAAGGTGACCACCGAAAGAATCCGTTTTCGTGCAGTAGGACACGTGGGCATGAACATGGAAATCTGCGACAACTCCGCTTATCGCCAGAATTTCGATGCCCTCTGATCGATCAATTGAATAAAACTTTTTCGGCGGAAATTTGTCGGTGTCCGCTCCCGAGGCCACCGCCCTTGAAACGCTCCCAAACCCAGTGAGAATGATGCCATTTCGAATGCCCTCGTCCTTGCACACCTGCGTCATACTTTCAAGCAAATCCTCGCCCACCACGAAACGCGCTACAATAGTCTGGCTTATGGCGCCTCCGCTTCCAACTATCATAATAATCTCCTCTCAAATAATTCAAAAAATGATTTCCAATATTCTATCGCAGCGCTAGCTTTTAATGTATTGTGTACTCTCTATATCATCTCAAACATAAAAAGGGTTTTATTGTCATGTCCAACCTCTGGGAGCTAACGCTCAGCGAAGGCATTAAAAAAATTTCCCAGGGGTTGTTAACTACGACAGAGTGGACCGAAGCGCTGCTCACTCGGATTGATGTATGCGAGGAAAGAATTCATGCATGGACGGCGCTCGACAAACAAGGCGCTCTCGATTCGGCAAAACAGCTCGATGCCAGCCATTCGGAACCGGGGCCTCTCACGGGCGCGCAAATCGGCGTGAAGGACATTATCAACGTCAAGGGTCTTCCCTGCGAAGCCAACTCCCCCATCCTTAAAGGAGTGATACCTAACGAAGATGCTCATTGCGTCGCAAGGCTTAGAGAGGCGGGCGCGGTGATTATGGGCAAAACCGTCACCACCCAATTTGCCACCGGAGACCCTTCGGAAACCCGCAACCCCTGGAATCTCGCTCACAGCCCTGGGGGCTCCAGCAGCGGCTCGGCGGCGGCGGTGGCTACCGGCATGGTACCCGCAGCCTTGGGCTCCCAGACGGGAGGCTCGGTTCTTCGTCCATCTGCTTATTGTGGCGTTATCGGCTTCAAGCCCAGCTACGGTCTTATTTCGCGCGCCGGCGTTGTGGAAGTTTCCTGGACTTTCGATCATATCGGAACTCTGACCCGGTCTGTGGAGGACGCCGCCCTGCTTCTCGCCCACATGGCCGGCCCCGATGACGCGGACGAGACGACACAAGGCTTCGAATCTCCTCAAATCGTTTTGCATACGACAAGCAAACCCCAAAAAGCCTGCTACCCAAAGAGCGGGATTCACAAATATGCATCAGCAGAAGTTTGCGACTGGATTGATCGAGGAGTGGAAAAACTTCGAGCTGGCGGGGTCGAAATTGTGGAAATCGAATATCCCGTTGATTTCCAAGTACTGCACGACACCCACCGGATGATTATGAACGTTGATGGCGCGACCTACCATGAAAAGATGTTCTCAGAGAACGCGGACAAATATCGCCCGGTTATCAGGACGCTCGTTGAAAACGGCCTCAAATCCAGTGCGCTTGAATATGCCCGAGGACTCCGCCAAAGAGGCCGCCTCATGCGAGATCTGGACAATTTATTGGCCGAATTCGATTTCATGGTCCTTCCATCCTTTCAAGAACCTCCTGCACTTGCCGAAGAATCGACTGGCAGCGCCTTTTTCAATGAGCCCGCCACACAACCGGGCCTACCCGCAATAACGCTCCCCTTGGGCCGGGGAGAAAACAACCTTCCGTTTGGAATTCAATTTATTGGCAGAAAATTTGAGGACTTTTCGCTACTCGCAGCGGCCGCCTGGTGCGAGGCAGAACTGGGTTGGGGTGTTGAAATCGCAAATCCATGAAAGCATCGGTGATTCCCATTCAGGATTTGACAGTGCTTCTTAAGCTCTAAAGTTTGTTATAATTGAAAGTAAGTTCGAATTATTCTTCTAGGCTCACAATCAGGCCAGGAGGCAGGCAAGAATGTCAGGTATCCGAATAGGTGGACCCAACAAGGGAAAGCCCTTTCCAGGTGATGCTCCCAAGGGCGGGAAGCTCAATCGTTCACTCTCGAGCGGTCAGTCATGCACTTATCTAAGTTCCATCGATAAGGGAGTTCCCTACAACCATGCATCTTCTCAAAATGTTTGCAAAGGACAAACCTCTAAGCAAAGACAAGGCTTGAGGATGCGAACCTTGGGCTACGCAAAAATATTAAGGAAAACTCAAACAGAAGTCTGCCTAGCCAACTACCATGAATGTGAGCACTTCAAGCGCCAGAGAAAGAACGAAACAATAGGGCACCTTCCATCAGAAAATCTGATACAGGAAATAGATTCTAAATCTAAAACACCCTACAAGCCCCCCCAAAAGCACGACAGAAGACATCGAAAAACATCATTCGATATGGAATCCGGGAATTGGCGCACCGCCAAACAACTTGGTGCCATTAGCGCTGTCACAATCGCCATTGCTTTTGTTGCCTCTTTTTTCATCTCTGGCGGCCCCGGCAAAATCATCGAGAACCTTACATTCATGTTTATTCAGAACCAGGCGCAAGAACTCGGGCTGAATAAAGATGACCTCGAAAAAGTAAGGGCCTCCGGGATCCTTAAGGGAGGGTCGGTTAAAGGACTAAAAAAACTATCCCGCTCCCAGAAGGCAAAACTCAAGAAATCCTCCTTGTTTAGGGGAATGTCTTCAGCCAAAAAAGCCGAATTGAGAAAAAAATTCGGAAAACGCTAGCCAAACGCCTTCCTGGTCAAATTGACAAACAGCGATCTCAAGGCAAAATCTTTATGGCACTCCAAGTTCCCTAAAAAACCTTCACCAAATTCGAGGCCATAAAATGAGCAAACAACAAGAAAACCTCCGCGTCGGCCTTCTAGTCCCTTCGTCCAACATGACAATGGAAATGGATTTTCATCGAGAACTTTCAGAATCGTTTGAAATTGCCACCGCCAGAATGCACCTACCGGAGACAACTAAAGAAGCCGAAGTTGAAATGATTGAAAAATGGCTTCACCTCGCCAACATGGATCTGAATACGGTAAAGCCCGACATAACGGTATTTGGATGTACGTCGGGCGGCGCACTTTTTGGACAAAATCACGACAGAAAAATCATGCGCCAAATTGAGCGAGAAACGAGTTCTGAAGCTATTTCAATCCTTTCGGCTCTCTCGGAGGAATTCGCACTTCTCAACGCAAAAAAATTAATTGTGATGACACCCTATGTTCAAAATCTGACTGATGCGGTCGGCCAGAGCTTAATAGAAGACGGCTTCGATGTTCTTTCCATCCACGGCATGGGGATTACGGACAATCTAGAAATCGGTCGCCAGGGAGCGGTAAAAATCACGGAATTCGTAAGGGCAAATGTGGGCAGAGAAACAATCAAGAACGCTGACTGCCTCTTCCTATCATGCACCAACCTTCCCGCCGTCAGCGCATTACCCGAGCTTCGCAGTGAATTTCCTGAAATTCCAATTATGACAAGCAACCTATCGGTCATAAATGCAGTTAAACGGCGGCTCGGAGAAACTTCTCCGCTAAAACATTAAATCTGTCATCCTTTTCAGCTTTCTCTACAAAGACTCGTTCAGACAAAAAGAATAAAAGCCCCTACAACGGAAAGCACACCACCAAGGACAACCTGCCAGTTGATAAGCTCCTGGCGCCTAAAAAATATCCACGAGAACAGAATCACGAACATGACGGACAATCTATTAATTGGCACAACTTCTACAAGATCGCCCATCTGAACTGCCGTCCAGAACAACATCGCGGCCAACGCATTAAAAACCCCTCCAAGAACAGCGAAAAACAAACCATTACCGCCTTTTTTTCCAGCAACATTCTGATTGTCTTTCTCTTTTTTTGGGGCACCGGCAAACGGTAAGGCAAGCCCCAAAACAATCAAAGCCGTCATGTTGCTCACACTCATTCCGAGCGGGGAAGAAGGAATCCATGCCAGACCGTAGCGACGAAGGAGAAATGTCATCGCGAAACTCAACGCAGTCAACAATGGGGCTAAGTAATAGTGCAGAGGAATTTCCTTGCTAACCTCACCCTTTTCATTCACCAAAAAGACTCCACCGAACATAATCAATATAGAGCCAGTCAAAATACCGAGACTTACGTGTTCCCCCAAAAAGAGAACGGCCAAAGCTGTGGACCAGACAAGCATCGACTGCATCACAATAGATGTCCTGGCAACACCCACAAGGCGTTGTGAGACAAAACTCATATAACGCCCGAAAAGAGAACCAGTGAGACCCACTCCCACGAACCAAAGCAAGCCTTGATATGGCCATTTCTCCACACCCCCATCATACAAATACAAGGATGATGCCGTCGCGAAAGAAATGACATTAACTAGAATAGTTACAGAGGTGGGATTCAGGCTGCCAAGTGCAACCTGATAAAACATTCGAGCCACCGCTACAAAAAATGCGGCGCTCAACGCCAAAATATTCGGGTGAATTATTTCAAGCAAATCAATTATCCGGAGACAAGAAGTCGCACTTTGCGAGGAAGATGTTTTTTATCCAAGGCGGCGTTTAAATAAAGCGAATGCCTTTTCCCATACTTCTGTGGCTGCATCACGATTATATACTGCGCGCTCCTCGAAACAAAAACCATGCCGGGTCCCCGGAAATACCTTGCACTCATATGCAATTCCATTATTCTTCAATGTTGCTTCAAGATCGGGGATCACATTGTCCGGCACCAGATCATCCACCTCGGCAAATCCGAAATAAAGTTCTCCCTTCATTCGCCCAGCCAACAAATGAGGAGAATCCTCCTTCTCAGTCACGACCCCGACCCCGTATAAGGCGGCCCCTGCCTGAAAATGCTCCGGAAAAGTTCCTATCGCCGAAACGACATTCTGACCGCTCATGCAGTAACCTATACAACCTTTCGCGCCTTTTCTTACTCTCTCGTGTCCGTCGAGATATGCTAGCATCCCCTTCGTATCTCTCATTACGCCTGCGTTGTTCAAGCTCAGACGACAGGCAGTTACTACATCTTTCATCGCATCGTCTCGATTCCCATCTCGCCTCTCAGGATCGAATCGAATGGTGCCGAGCCGATGATATAGATCGGGAAGCAGACAAAAATACCCCTGAGAGGTAATTTGCCGGGACATATTTTTCAGTTCCTCGCGGATGCCCGAGGCATCCATATAGAGAATAACAGCCGGGTACTCTCTCAACTCGTCGGGACAAAACCCGTGGACAGTCATCAATCCATCATCAGTATCAATTTCAACAGTTTCCTCAATCATTTTTTCCCCAAAAGCTTCCTCCCCACCGAAGCTCATTTTTTACGAAATTATTAGTAATAAAAAAAATCACATTCAAAACATAAAAAGATCCGGCAAATGAATATTATTAAACATTTCCAATAAAAAACGAAACCACCTTGCATCTTTTCCATTATCAAAAATCAGGAATGTCACTTATATATGATTTACCCCACATTATTTTCAAAAACCACTTTCAATCAACATAATTATTTCATATATTCGGAGGGTGTGGCCAACATTGTCTCCCCCCAGAGACGCTAAAATTCAGGTAATGATACTTCATCATGACAACACCTGAATCTCAAAGAATGGAACCGAAAGGAGTTTTTCTTTGAGTCCCGCCGCAAGCCCGACATCCAAAACGCCAGACAACAAATCTGCCGTGCCGCCCATGCAAGATACTCTCGCTACTTCAAAGGCGAAAGAGAAAACTCCATTCACGACCTCCAAGACGAAAAAAACCAAAGCTACAGAAAAAAAGAAGGCTCCGCCAAAAAATTCCAGCGAGCAATCCTACCAAAAAGTGAACTCTTCAATCTCCGTGTTAATGGCGGAAAAATCCCCCCTCCATATACCTAGACTAAAAGGACTATTCGCTGATTTTCAGCTTAGCAACGTTACTTACACAGGCGACGGCTACAGAGCTATAAGTTACGCGAAAGAAAAGAAATTCGACCTAATTTTTATCGGCCAGACGCTTTCTAACGTAAATGGAACAAGCGTTCTTGAATCTTTACGAGAGGCCAGCGAAAACATCGACACTCCCGTTGTCTACCTATGGGAGGGTGTGGAAAAAACCCTGTTAGATAAAGCCACCTCCCTCGGGGCAAATGCCTTCCTTCAAAAACCAGTGGAAGAGGTTCACTTCAGAAAAGTTTTTGAGCTGACGCTACACAAGTATGTTGTCTCGTTCGACGACGAACGAGAGAGAGCCAATGAGGCGATGAAACCGATGGTGATGGCGGCCGATTTCGCCAGAAACATCCGCCTCCAGGGCGACTATGATGCCGCCGAGGAGGCGTTCAGGAATGGCCTGATGGAGTTATTTTGCGGCCTTGCCGAGGTTTATCTGTCTAAGGGCAACCCCTCATACGCCAATCGCGTCATTGTCCAGGCGGAGAAAATTGATCCCAGCGCACGAAAACGTTTCGATCTTCGCGAGGAAACATTCATTGAGAGGGGATTAGAATACATCAAACAGAAATGGCACGATGGCGCCGTCGTTGAATTTGAGGCTGCCTTGGCTCTCAACGAAGAAAGTATTCCCGCTCTTGTAGGCCTGGGGCAAGCACTACAAATGATGGGCAAAACCGAAAAGGCCGATGAAATATACGAGCGAGCCATCAATGCCAAAGTGATGCAGGATGACCGGGAAATCTTCACACGATTCGGCACCTTGGCACTCAGGAACCAAAACTTCAATGTCGCAACCCGCGCCTTTGACAAAGCAATCATGTATTACCCTCAAATCGCCATAAATTATTACAACAAGTCGCTAATCTATGTCCTCCAAAAACAGTGGGACAAAGTGATTCCTCTCCTGAAAAAAGCGCTTACCATTGAACCCGGCTTCAAGGAAGCGCAAGCAATGCTTCAAAAAGCACAAAACTGGCAAAAATAACGCCCTACCGGGAAGCGATCTGCACAATCGAATCCACTCCACCCCAAGCAGTTCCCCTTCGGCATTCCACCTTTGATTCTTTTTTTCTGTATAATCGTTTTTTAGCTATAGTTAATGGATTGCTATCAAAATAATTTTTTTCGAATATGGCGACCTGACAGAATCAATACGGTGCCAAATTCAGGAATTACTAGCGGAGGCGGCATATGGCGGATCTAGACGACATAAAAGACGGGAAAGATTTTGGAATCGGGATACCCCAGAGCAACCGCGCCTTTTTTCTAAAGGGCTCAGGTGCCCTCGATTGGGGCATGCAAAATCGCCTTTCGCAAATCTTCAACCCCAGAACCGGTCGCACCGTCATGCTGGCCTTCGATCATGGCTACTTCCAAGGGCCCACCACAGGCATAGAGCGCATCGACCTCAACATCAATCCGCTTATTCCGCATGCCGATGTCTTGATGTGCACCCGCGGGGCGCTACGTAGTTGCGTTCCTTCGGAATCAACCAAACCCATCGTTTTGCGCTGCAGCGCTGGTCAAAGCATTCACACGGAACTCTCGAACGAGCTTGTCGGCGTCAACATAGAGGACGCGATACGGCTCAACGCCTCCGCCATGGCGGCGCAAATCTACATTGGCGCCGAATTTGAGCACAAATCTATTGCCAACGTTGTTAAGCTAATCGACACAGGAACGCGCTACGGCATCCCCACCCTGGCGGTGACCGGGGTCGGCAAAGACATGCAGCGCGATGCCCGCTATTTTGGACTGGCAACGCGAATCGCAGCAGAAATTGGGGCGCATTACGTCAAGACGTACTATGTCGAACCAGGCTTTGAGAAAATCGCCGCCGGATGCCCCGTGCCAATCGTTATCGCCGGAGGCAAAAAACTTCCCGAACTCGACGCCCTGACCATGGCATATCGTGCTGTGAACCAAGGCGCGTCCGGCGTTGATATGGGGAGAAACATTTTCCAGTCCGACTCGCCAGTGGCAATGATTCAGGCCGTGCGTACTGTCGTCCACGAAGGCGAGTCTCCGGAAAAAGCTTTTGAGCTATACGAGACCCTTAAAAGCGAGCTATCTGGCTCTTAGGTGAGAAATTATCGGAATTGAAAATTAAATAACGCGGTCATTTCCACCGTCAATGGGAACTTGGGCCGCTGTGGTTTTAGCGAAAAGCGGGCCGCACATCTCGGCAGCCAGTTCAGCCACATCGCAGCTAGTCACCTCTGTGTTCAGCACATTACGCTTTTTATATTCTTCCACACTCAACCCATAGCTTTGGGCTCTAGAGGCGAGAACCTCATCCGTCCAGACACCCGTGTCGAACACCGCATTGGGATGAAGCATATTGATCCGAATACCCTCCCCGCCCCATTCCAGGGCCGCTACTCGCATCAATTGAACCAGCGCTGCCTTGGATGCAGAGTAGGCTGCCGCACCGCTCCCGGGTGCAGGAACGTTCTTTGAGCCGATTGCAACTACGCGACCGCCGCAGGGTGAGAGCTTGAGCAATGGATAACACTCGCGCATTAGCGCCAAATTTGAATCCGTATTGACACTCATCACCCGTCGCCACTCCTCGGACGATATTTCGGAAATTTC
The DNA here is from genome assembly GCA_018669005.1 of Nitrospinaceae bacterium. Classification (NCBI taxonomy): domain Bacteria; kingdom Pseudomonadati; phylum Nitrospinota; class Nitrospinia; order Nitrospinales; family Nitrospinaceae; species Nitrospinaceae bacterium. The sequence goes on along the minus strand of JABJAL010000074.1, from coordinate 347 downwards.
GCGACTGGCCGGAAAAATCCCGGCATTCAAGACCACCATGTCGATTCCCCCGAAACGGCTTACGGCCTGTTCCAACGCCTCGGAAATTGCCTCATCACTCGTCACATCACATACAAGCCCAAGATATTCAGGCGTCTCGAAAATTGACTCGATCTCCGGGCTTAGATCAAGGCCAACGACGGCAGCTCCGCGAGCCATGAGCGACTCCACACACGCCTTCCCGATACCAGAGGCCGCTCCCGTTACAAGTGCCACCTCGCCCGCGAACATCTTAGACACCGGGGCCAGCTTAGAGCGCTCTAGCGCCCAATATTCGACCTCAAAAATCTCCATCGCCGAAAGCGCCC
>JABJAL010000073.1 GCA_018669005.1 Nitrospinaceae bacterium | reverse complement strand
GTTGCTTCCCGGACCTATCGAATATTGAGCAAATTAAGAACTCATCTAACTAGATAATAGAGGGAAAACATGAGCGCAGCCGCCGAATCGACGCATGATGTCCCCCATGAGGCGCCGACGAGCTTTGTGAGCAAATACGTATTCTCAACTGATCACAAAGTGATCGCCCGGCAATATATTTTCATCGCCCTTTTCTGGGCCTTCGCCGGGGGCCTGTTGGCCTACATGATGCGCTGGCAGCTTGCCTGGCCCGAGACACCGGTATGGGGTTTCGGGTGGATTTCAGAGGACGCTGATTTCATGCCAACCGGCAGAATTGGCGCCGATGTCTATAACTCGCTCATCACCATGCACGGGACGATAATGGTCTTTTTCGTCGCGATGCCGCTGCTTCTGGCGGCGATGGGGAATTTCCTCCTTCCTCTGATGATTGGCGCACGCGACATGGCCTTCCCTCGTCTGAACATGCTCTCGGTCTGGCTGCTCGTTGTCGCCTCCCTTGTCCTTATATCCTCATTTTTCGTAGAAGCAGGCCCTGCCTCTGCCGGTTGGACGGGCTATCCGCCTCTCTCGGCGAGGGTGGACTACACGGGCGTCATATGGGGGATTGATCTGTGGCTCCTTGCACTGGCCGTGGAGTTCGCGTCTTTTCTAGTGGGCGGAATCAATTTTCTGGTGACCCCGATAAATATGAGAACCCGGGGGATGTCGTTGTTTCGCCTTCCGATTATGGTCTGGATGATAGGCATCGCCTCGCTGATCTTTTTGCTCTCTGTGGGGCCTCTTATTGCCGGTGCCGTATTCCTCTTGCTGGATAGAAACCTTGGGACGAGTTTTTTCCTCGCCGAGGGTGGGGGAGACCCCCTGCTCTGGCAGCATCTTTTCTGGTTCTTCGGCCATCCTGAGGTCTACGTTATCCTCCTGCCAGCCCTTGGCGCTATGATTGAGATTACCTCAACCTTTGCGCGTAAGACGGTCTACGGCTACCGTCCGATAATCTATGCCGTATTTATTGCCGGTATCCTAAGCTTCGTCGTCTGGGCTCACCACCAGTTCATCTCGGGTCTAGATCCAAGGCTCGCCACGCCCTTCAGTATCACGACGATACTCATCTCGGTTCCCTTCGCCTTTATCATGTTCTCGATGCTGGCGACCTTATGGAAAGGCTCGATTCAGCTCTCTGCGGCGATGTGGTTCGCCCTGGGCGGTATCTCGGTTTTCATATTCGGTGGCGTCACAGGCATCTTCAACGGCTCGGCGCCCGTGGACATATATATCCATGACACGCTGTTCGTCGTTGCCCACTTCCACAGCACGCTGTTCAGCACGGTGTTCCTGGCCGGATTCGGAGCAATTTATTACTGGTACCCGAAGATGTTTGGCCGCTTGATGAACGAGACCTGGGGCATTGTGCATTTCGTCGGCACCTTCTTCGGTTTTCTTGCCGTATTCGTTCCCATGCACCTAGTCGGCCTCGGCGGAATGGTTCGGCGCGTCGCCGACCACACAAAATATGAGCTTTTCAAGCCGCTCCAGCCCTGGAACGAGTGGATGACCTACGCCGCCATCGGTCTTTTCCTATTCCAGCTTCCCTTCGCGGTGAATTTCCTCTGGAGCATTTTTAAGGGCAAAGAGGCTGGCGAGAACCCTTGGGGCGGGACGACGCTTGAGTGGACCACGCCCTCGCCACCCCCGCATGGCAACTGGCCAGGGGCCCTGCCCGAGGTGCACAACATGCCGTACGAATACGCCGTCCCGGGTGTAGACAAAGAATGGGTGGCGCAGAACGATCCCGCCATCTGAGCCGGAGCGCCCGTAAAATAATTCTTAATGAGGCTTGCAATGATTTTTGCCAACACTGAACACGAGGGGAGATGAGAATGGATTCCGCAGCGGGCTCGCGCCCGGAAACGATGGAGGTTCCCTTTCCGGCGGCCAAGCTGGGGATGTGGTGGTTCCTCGCCTCGGAAATAATGGTGTTTGGCGGCGCGCTCGCCTCATTTATTTTGCTTCGGTTGGTGGGGCAGGAGTGGGCTGGCGACATCGAGCACAACAACGTCCTGCTCGGATCGATCAATACCCTCATTCTCTTAACCAGTAGCTTTACCATTGTTGAGGTGATGGCCGCGCAAAAGGCGGGCGATGAGGACAAGTTCGGCAAATATATGAAGGTGACGATAGGACTTGGCGTTCTGTTTCTCGTTATAAAGGGTGTGGAATACAGCACCCATATCCACGAAGGTCTGTTGCCGGATAAATCAATGTTCTGGGCATTTTATTTCGGGATGACGGGTCTTCACGCCCTCCATGTTATTGCCGGAATCATTGCGAACATAAGTCTGCTAGTGGTTGTCTCCAAGCCCGGCGGGCTGAAGCGCTTTGGTCATCGCGCAGAATACTGCGGCCTCTATTGGCACTTTGTCGATGTTGTCTGGATCTTTCTCTTCCCCCTGCTTTATCTGGGCTAGGGGCAGATAAGAGATATAAAATATTCGGGATGAATTTTTTAGTTTTACTCTGGAGGAAATATGTCCGCTGCCGAGAATCATGGACCGAAAAATATCGTCATCTGGGCCTATCTGGTCGTTCTCGCAATTGTTTCTGTCCTCGTGTCGAGGGTGCTGCCCCCACCGATCGATATGGTGGTGGTTATCGGTCTGTCCATTGCCAAGGCGGTTCTTGTTCTCACCTATTTCATGCACCTAAGATCTGAGAACATGTTTATTCATTCGTTGTTCTATGTTCCTCTTGCGCTTGTGGTCATCCTGTTCTTCGGCTTTATGCCCGACATCAATCACTGGCTCTATTAGGGGCTGATGTCTACTTTTCGTAGCATTTCCTAGCTTTTTCTGCGCCCATTGCGATGATATCGCTGCCGCTAGCCGCCAAGGTGGCGAGGATATATAAATAGATGCGTCTCATTTCCGGATCGGGACTTTCCCGAGGCAGTGAGCGGCGCGAGAGTATTCTATCTTTCCAGGAGTAGAGCATTGACCGATATCGGCGACACTTTTAAGGACGGCAATCTCAAGGAAGTGTCCGAGATGCTGACGAATCCTGCGCGGTGCGGCATTTTTCTCTCTCGCGCAAGGATAAGGCGGCTGGGCTTTGAGATGGGTCTTCGCTCCGGGGTCCAGAATCGCTCGCGAATGCTAGAAAATATGTTTCGCGAGGCCGGGGCCGAGGGCCAGATTGAGGAGTTGATCAAGCGAATTGAGGATGAGGCCGAACTCTGGCTTGGGCGCTTCAAGGTTTGGTCGAAAGAGTGCCCTCCGGCCAAGGGCGCCTGGAGCGAGTGGAGTAGCCGGGCGAGGGAGCTGAAACGCTCGCTTGGCAAAGCGAGAAAATGGGCCCGCGACATGGAAGAGGAAGCCCCTGGCGCCCCTTTTCAGTCGCAGGGCTAGATGGCCTTTAGTATTCCGTCGATGTGTTTTCTGTCTGCTAGCGTGAACTCGCGGGTCCATTTTGCGAGCGCACGGTAAAAACCTGTCTCGGCGTCTTCTTCTGAACTTACCATTAGCAGCGGCATCCACCTTAAGTAATGCGCGTCCATAAATTGCGCTGTGTGGTTTAGGCTTTGGACCGCTAGCTCCCGGTTCCCCTCTTGCCATGCCACCTCCTCGCGCCCGGCGAGGTGCGAGAGAAACTCTAGCTCGGCGCTGATGTGATCCATGGCCAAAAGCCCCGAATGTCGCGAGCCGCCGCTTCCAAGTCCCGGGTTGAAGCCCGTGGCGCGATAAAAATCCGTTACGCGGTCGGTGGCCTTTGAGTTGAGATGGCCGCTCTCGTCCATCAGCGCGGCCTCATAGGGGGGGCTTGAGAGTAGAAAAAGATTAGTGAAGTCCACCCGGAGGGCTTTGAGACCCTCCTCGGTTACTGTGTTCTCCTCCCCGTCGAGGAGGTGAGGGTAGTTCTCCCCCAGGAAGGCGAGAAGTTCCTCATCGGGAGGATCTAGAAAACAAGTGGCTTGAACCCGGTAGATTTGCCGCCTGAGGGCGGCCTGCTCGATTAACTCTTCCGGGGCGGGCGTTTTTCTCCACAGAGCATTCATTCGGGAAATTTATAGGCCTCGGGCTGCGGTCTATTGGGCCGATTGAACCACAGCGGACGCCTCAGGTTGTCCGGGCCAGGTGCGGGCCGGGTCATTTCCATCCATTTTTTGTAGTGCTCATAGCTCTTCTCTGTGTCCACCTCGATATCACCGTAGCGCTCGTGGGGTGCGGCCTTGAAGACCTTCACGGGCTGATGCCAGCAGTGCATCCCGCTCACCGGGTCCGGGTTAACCGGGAAGGTGAGGTTCTGGTTCACACCCACCTCGCGCCACCAAATCCGCTCGGTATCGGGGTCATCGCTTTTAAATGGCTGTGCGCCGTGAATTTGGCGCATGGCGTATTTGCCGTTTTCCTTTTCATCGATGCGCACTAGCGCCGAGGCAATCTTGGGCGCGCCCATGTCCTCGGTGAGGCGCCAGCGGCCCATGTGGTGTGCCATGGCGACGATACCGGGCTTGATGCTCTCGGTTACCCAGCAACGCGTCACGTAGTGGCCAATTGGTGTCTCGACGCGGGCCAGGTCGCCAGTCTTGAGGCCTAGCCGCTTTGCGTCCGAGGTGTGAACCCACAAAGGATTGTTGTGGGTAATCTCGTAGAGCCACTTCACGCCAGAGCGCGTGTGAATCAGAGTCGGAAGTCGATAGTTCGGCAACAGGTCGAACTCGTTTTTGTCGCGCTTCATGTCGCGCCAATAAACGTGGGTCTTCTCGTAGCGGGGAAGCACCTGCTCGGGCCATTTCCAATCGGCCATGGTACCGCTGTAGAACTCAAGTTTTTTAGACGGTGTGCCAAAGCCGTTGCGGGCTGCGCCTTTGCTCATGTTACCCACCGGCTTACCTCCCTTGAGGACCGCACCGCTTGTCTCGTCCACATCGGTGCCCTCTAAGGCCTCGGCCCCCATCTCGCGCATATGAACTTCAAAAATATTGTCCTCGGTGGTGAAGACGCCATACTTGCGCATGTACTCTAGCGGTGAGAGTCCTTCTTTTTCAGCGGCTGCAGGAAGCCCCGGCACATTGTTCTCAAACATGTAGCGGTAGTACTCATCAACGGTGATTTTCTCGCCGGGCCGGTAGGGGCTCTCAAAGTGTTTGCGGATGCCGAGCGAGCCGTCCGGGTCGATGCGCCAGGAGAGCTCAATTTGAAGCTCGTCCTCCTCCCATACCTCGCCGGGGTTCGTCTCGCGGCTGTCGGTGATGTTCTCGCCGAGTTTTTCGCGCGCCACGCGCATGACGGGCTGGCGAAGACCCACCCATCTGGCCGGATGCGTCTCCTGACTCTGATTGTCGTGCCTCTCGGTGGCGATTCCCATGGGAAGGACGTAGTCGGCAAACCAGGATGTTTCGTTCCAGGTGGGCGTGAGCGCCACGTGGCAGCCCATCTTGTCGTGGTCCTTGAGCATATTGATCCACATGAAGCCATCCGGGTTTGTCCAGACCGGGTTGTAGACACGCGTGAAATACGTATCGACCTTGTGGCCCTTGTCTTTCATAAGGTGCGGCATGAGGAAGCTCATCTCGTAGTGAGCAAGTGGATATTCTTTTGGGTACAGTAAATCGTTCCACACTCCCGGGCCGGGCGCCGGGTTCGGATGTGCCGGAGCGAACTTGTGCCAGCCTGCGAGGTGGGTTCCGCCCACGGTGCCGACGGCGCCGGTCAGGGAGGGCAGGAAGTGGAGGCAACGGGCGACCTGCCAGCCGTGGAGGTTACCCGTGGCGGCGGCGCGCCAGACATGGACGCACAGTTTGCTGCCCGCACGGGCAACGACCTGGGCCACCTCGGCGATGAGGTCAGCGTCCACCCCCGATTCATCGGCAGCGTACTCGAAGGTGAACTCGGCGTACTCTTCTTTCATCCGGGTGATGAAATTCTCGAAAGTGGACGCATCATTCGGATGCGTTGCCGCCATGTACTCGCCCCAGTTGAACCATTCCTCAACGAATTCGGCATCGAACTGGTCGGTGTCGAGCAGGTGCTTGGCAATGGCCAGGAGGATGGCAGACTCGGTGCCACTGTAGGCGGGCAGCCAGTAGTCGGCCTTGGCGGCGGTGTTCGAGAGGCGCGGGTCAATTACGATGAGCTTGGCGCCTGCCGAATGGGCCTCGATAATTCGTTGGGCCGAGGGGTTGTAGTAGTGGCCCGTGTCGAGGTGGCTGCTGATTAAAAAGATGGCCTCGGCGTTCGTGAAGTCGGGCGAGGGCCTATCGCCGCCATTCCAGAGGACCTGGCCGATGCGCGCCGAGGCGCTACACACGTTGGTGTGGCTGTTTTGCCCGTCGATGCCCCAGGAGGCGAGGGTGTGGAACATGAAGCCGTCCTCGCCGGGCCGCCCGACGTGGTAGATGATCTCGTTGCGGCGCTCCTCCTGGATGGCCTTGCGAATTCGCCCGGCGATGTCATCGAGCGCATCGTCCCAGCTCACGCGCTCCCATTTGCCCTCGCCGCGCTCGCCGGCACGCTTCATCGGGTAGAGGATGCGATCCGGGTCGTATATCTGGTTTACCGTCACCCAGCCCTTGGCGCAGTTGCGGCCTCTTGATGCCGGATGCAGGGGGTTGCCCTCGATTTTTCTGATCTTTAAATCATCTTTATCCACATAGGCCAGCAGCCCGCAGCCCGCCTCGCAGTTAAAGCAAAGGGTGGGCACCAGCATGTAGTTGCGGCGGACCTTATCGGGCCAATTGGTGCTCTCGTACTCGTGCCAATCGTCCCACTTATCAGGGCTCGGGTAGGAGACGAGCAAGCCGCTGGTATGAACGTGGTTTTCCAGGCCCGCCGGTGCGGGTGCGACGCCCTTCGAGAGAAGATCCGACCGACCGAGTGATTCGATGTCTCTTGCTCCTCGTGCCGCCTGAAGATGAGGCGCTGCCATGAAGGGTTCTCCTTTTACCTATTATGAAAGGGGAATGGCCTGACCGGCCTTCACCCAAACTCTGTCCCAGTAATAAGCGCCTGCTGTGGCGAGTATCGCCGCCAGCAAGGCACCCATGCCGCCCATGCCGAGCCACCAGATCAACATAATGGGAATGGCGCAGCCCATCGCAATCGCCCCGCCCCAAAACTCGCACTTGAGCGGCCCGCTCACGAGAAGATCAACCGCCCGCTCAAGTGGCGCCGAGCCGAAGCGGTGAATCAGTGTCGAGAAAAGCAGTATCGCCAGATGAAGCATGAGCGAGCCAGCCAGAATCGAGCCTAAAAATACGAGGGCCGGAATCTTGCCTGAAATCGGGAAGATTGTGGCGAAGAATATGAGTCCTGCAGCCCCCTTCACCACTGTCTGCACGGCGATGTCCACCGTATTCTCGCTTCCCTTCCATAGGTCGCGCGCCGCGCCCTGGGCGAAGAAAAATCCCGTGTAAATCGAGGCAAGCGAGCCCATGACGATAGTTGGCCAGTAGAGGGTGTTCATCGCGCCCTCGGCGCCGCTCATGGCGGACAGAATCCATAGAACGGTGAATATACCGTCCAGGGCGATGAAGTAGGTGCCCCACGTCATCCAGCTTCCCCAGTTCGGCCTGATGAGTATGTAGTAGAAGCGCTCGGGCCGCCTAAGGTCGGTTATGAGAAGAGCGCCAGTTCCTGCGAGAAGAAGCCCGCTCAGGATGGGCATCCAGATAGAGAACAGGGAGCTATTGAAGCCCAGTCCCCACATGATGAGACTTAAGATAAGGAGCCCTGCGCTTATCCCCTTTGTCATCAGGTAGCCGATAATTTTCGTGTCCCATGGGATTTTGTGAAATACGTCGTACACCGTGCGGCTCTCGCCCGGTTTGTTTTCCCACTCGGGAATCACATCTTGGCTCTGCTCATCGACCTCGCCTTGCTTATAGATGCCCGATTGGCTGGCCACTGTGGGGTCGAGTGTCTGACGACTGCCTTTAAAGTAGTAGATGTTTGGCTTGGTGTTGTATTCGGGTTTACGGACATTAACGGGCTCATGGGCAATGAGGCCCGAAAGACGCGAGCCCTCGTCCTCCCGGTCGCCGAAAATGCGGCACTGGGTGGGGCACACGACAACACAGGCGGGCTCAAGCCCCGCCTCAAGACGGTTCGAGCAGAAATTGCATTTCTCAGCCGTGTTCGTATTCGGGTCGATGAAGAGTTGATCGTAGGGACAGGCCACCATGCAGGCCTTGCACCCGATGCACCACTCGGGGTCGAGATCAACGATGCCATCCGGGCGGCGGAAGAGGGCGGATGTCGGGCAAATATTCTTGCAGGGTGCGTCATCGCACTGGTTGCAAAGGACCGGCAAGAACTCGCGCCGCGTTTGTGGGAACACCCCTTTTTCGACTTCCTTCACCCAGCAACGCCACGAGCCGATTGGGATGTCGTGCTCGCTCTTGCACGCAATCGTGCAAGCGTGGCAGCCAATGCACTGGCTCAGGTCAATCGCCATCGCATACTTCGGCATGAATTTTCTCCTTCCCCGGAAGGGAGACATGAAACTTCTTGCTATCGCAACACGCTGTCGCATCTGGCCCGGGTCAGGGATTCGATGGAATGACAACAACCATTCTCGTCTATCTGGCAGATGCGCAAGAAAACGAAAGGATATGTTGCGGTTGAATTTAAATCCTCATCCATTAGCAAAATGGAGGTAGCACATAGCTGATAAATGCTGATGTCAGTATGGGTATAAAGCTAGTGGGTTCGCTGGAGTGTGTCAATTCTCCGAGGGATAATTTCGAGAATTGCTGGTGGCGTGAGTCCTAAATAGATTTGCCGAGCCAAACTAGGACATCGGGAATATTCGGTCGAGCGTCTCATTTACCGGAGCCAGCGTGAAGGGGAATTGTTGCCTGGGCTCCTGGCGCTTGTCGAGGTGTTCGGTGAAGTTCGTTCCGATGGCGGCGCTGTAGTTTGTTGCTCCCAATGTCCAGCCCGCGAGACGGGCCATGAATTTGGGTATCGGGAGTATCTTGGGTCGCTTGCCGAGTTTGCGGGCAACTCGGTTAAGGAGATCGGCGTAGGTGATCGTTTCGGGCCCCGTGATGTAGAAGGTCCGCATGGGGGCGAGGGGCTCTGTGATGGCCCAGGCGATCGCGGCGACAATATCCGTCTGGGATACGGGTTGAACCTTTGTTGAGCCGCCACCGATGATGGGGGATATGGGGCGCTTGGTTTCTTGAATGATCTGCTCAAGGGTCTGGTTTCCCTTTCCCAGTATCATCGGCACTTTAAAGATAGAGCCGGGAAAGCCAGCGCCCAGAATCGCTTGCTCGGCAATCCCTTTTGCCTGGAGAAAACCGTTTTTCGAATCTTGGTCCGCACCGGGGTGGCTGATGTAGACGAAGGATTTTAGGCTGTCCGATTTGAGCGCCTCTATGACGGCGATGGCCGGCTGGCTGTTGGCATCCCATAGGCTCTCACCGGTTTTGGGCCATAGCGTTCCGGGAAGGTGTACAAGGGCCTCGGCTCCCTGGACGGCTTCGCGGAGCGAGTCGGGATCGTGGAAGTTGACCTCGATGATTTCGGCTGCCAGTGGACGTAACCCTGCTGCCTGGCTCACATCGCGCACCACAGCCCTTATCCTCGTGGGAACGATGGATGGGCTCTGGCTAATGTACTGAATCAGATTTTGTCCGACGGCGCTGTTGGCGCCTGTAATCACGATATCGATGAGTCAACTCCTGGAATATAATATCCCCTTCCCGAAGGGGAAAAGTGTGCCTGGAAAATTTATTGTCAAGCCGACCTCGAAGACGAGGGATTGTCGAAAGATGTATTCCTCTATTTTAGCCGCCAGATCAAGTCCGGCCAGGTGGACCACGCGGCTACCCAACTAAAGTGCTTCTCGCCCCAAGCCTCGCCGGCGGCGTCACCGCTAGCATTCATCTCTGATTACGGTGAATAACATATTAAGCATCTATCACATGGAAGTGCCGCTCCTGGGGTATCAAAGGCTCCCAGCCGCCTTTTTTGACAACGACCGAGTATTCGATCTGGTAGCCCCCGAATCCGACGGTGCCCACTGGCGCCTCGATGTTGATCACGGCGTTCTCGGGAAGCGGAATCTCCGAGGTGGACGGCAAGAAGGGCAAGTCGTATTTCGATTCATCGCTCAGGATGAAGGGAAACTCGCGCGCCTCAAGACCGATGGTGTGGCCGGCGAAGGGGCTGGTGAACTCTGGCATGCCGGCACCGTGGATGCCCTCAAGGAGCGCCCGGTATATCTGCTGGCCCGTGCAGCCTTCTTTGATAACCTCAAGCGCCGAATGAAAACCCGTCTCGATTCCTTTCCACTGCCGCTGGGCTGTCTCATTAGGCTCGCCAATCGAGCCGCACGAGCCCGTGTCGGCGTTGTAATTCTTGAAGAACAACCCGGCGTCGAACATGAAGTTGTCGCCCTTTTGAAGCTTGCGATCCGTGGGCGGGAAAATGAAGCAACTCCGCGGGCCGCTGTTGAAATGGAACCAGTGCCACATGGCGCCGGGCCGGGCGACGTTTTGACGCCAGATCTCGGCCACATCGTTCTCGGTCATGCCGGCGCGCAGGTTGGCGAACACCTGGGAGATGGCGTCCTCGTTCACCTGGGCGGCGGCTCGGAGACGGTCAAGTTCCTCATCGGTCTTTACAAGGCGAATCATCAGGAACAGGTTCGAGCCGGGGATGAATTCGCAGCCAGGCAGCGCTTTTTTTAGCGAGTCGAACAGGGCTGGCGGGCAGCCCTCGTTGTCGAGGGCGATGCGCCCCCGGGTGATGCCCCTGGCTTTTAGGGCGGCCAGAAGGGCGTCGAGAACGGTTTTGTGCCTGGCCGCACTTTCGGTGAGCTCTTGAAAGCGGCGCTGCTCATCGTCGGCGGGCTCGAAATTGTCGGGGAAAATGACGGCAGTTTTTCCGCCATAGCTGTACACCCGATCGGGATAGCCACTGAAGGCGGCATAATACGTGTTGTCCGACCGGGTGAGGATCAGATCGCTTCCGGCATCTGGATCGTTCGTCAGCACCGCATAGCTCTGAAGGCTGCGATAGACCCGCTGCGCCCATCCTACGTGCCCAGTCAGATAGGTGACGTTTTCAAGGGTGGTTCCGATGATGGCGACCAGTTCATGCTCGGCCATGAGGGCTAGCGCACGTTCTTTGTTCAAGAGCATGGAAATTCTCCTTGCCTGGATAAACCGAGAAAATTAGGGGCCGATTCATTTTTTTTGAAGTTACACCACTGGAACATGGAATACCAGGAGGGGAAATGCCGTTTAAAAGTTGTGGTTTTCAGCCAATCATGCCTAAATACGGGTTAATGAAGCTGGGCCCGCAGGAGAGGGGACCAGGATTTTTCAGGCCATAAACTGGAGCCAAAAATGACGCTTGATCGTCCCTCGGCCGAGACGCTTTTATTTGAGTGGACAAAAGGGGAAAGCCTCCGGTCGCACGCACGGGGCGTTGAGGCCTCGATGCGGGCCTATGCCCGAAAGTTCGGGGAAGATGAGGCCTTATGGGGTGTCACCGGTCTCCTTCACGATATGGACTACGAAAAGCACCCCACCCCGGAGGAGCATCCTCGAATCGGGTGTCAGGTTTTAAAGGAGAAAGGGTATCCCGAGGAGATGATTCAGGCGGTACTCGGCCATGCTGAGTATCTGGATGTTTCCAGGGATACGCCGATGGCAAGGGCCCTTTTTGCGGTCGATGAGCTCGTGGGCCTTATCACGGCGGTGGCGCTGGTCCGGCCGAGCAAGGATATCCGGGAGGTTGAGCCCAAAAGCATCAAGAAAAAATGGAAGGATAAGGCCTTCGCCAGGGGGGTTAATCGGGGAGATGTCGAGAAGGGGGCCGAGGAACTGGATGTGCCCCTCGCCGAGCATATTGTCATCACCTTAGAGGCGATGAAGACGGTGGCCATGGAAATGGGGCTCGATGGCTCGGCCGCCAAGTGAAAATATCTCAAATATGACTAAATTTACCTTGTTTTGATTGACGATTTCGCCAATTATCGGACATAATTCGGCGCAGTGGTCATTACGTTGAATTATCAAACGTTGACCGCGATTGCACTCGAAGGAAATAAGGTGCAAGTTTCGATTGACGAGGGTTTTTAACTACTTCAAAACTAGGTGTTTTGAAGTGTGGCCATTCCCGCAAAATGTTTTTAAAAGGGCTAGTAAAAGATGGGTGACACTACGAACGGACATGGAGCAAACGGCGGGGCGAGTAAGAAGGAGACGATAGACGTTGAGTCAGTAACAATTCGATTTGCCGGAGACTCGGGCGACGGAATGCAATTGACGGGCGATCGCTTCACAACGGCATCGGCGATCGCAGGAAACGATATAAGAACCTTTCCCGACTATCCTGCAGAAATCAGAGCGCCTATCGGAACGTTGGCAGGCGTGAGCGCATTTCAGATTAATTTTAGCAGCTCCGACATTCATACGCCGGGCGATGTACTTGATGTTCTTGTTGCCATGAACCCGGCCGCCATGAAGGCAAACATTGCAGACCTAAAACGCGGCGGCCTGCTTATCGCGAACACCGATAATTTCACGGACAAAAATTTTCAAAAAGCCGATATCGAAACGAACCCGCTCGACGATGAAGAGCTAAAGGGTAAATATCAGGTTTTTGAAGTGCCCATTACCGAGTTGACGCGCAATGCGCTTTCCGAGTTGGAGCTTCAATCCAACCTCGCGGATCGCTGCAAAAACTTTTTTGCCCTTGGCTTGATGTTCTGGATGTATTCGCGGCCAATGGAGCCCACGATAGAGTGGATCAGCCAAAAATTCGGCAGCCGGACAGAAATTGTTGCTGCCAACACGCGGGCGCTTGAGGCTGGCTATTACTATGGCGAGAACGCCGAACTCATGGCCAACCAGTACCTGGTTCGCGAGGCCACCTACCCCGAAGGGAAGTATCGTAATATTTCGGGCAACGTGGCGGTTGCCTATGGCTTCATTGCGGCCACCCAAAAGATGGGTCTCAAGTTGTTCTGGGGCGCTTATCCGATAACGCCGGCGAGCGATGTTCTCCACGAATTATCCAAGCACAAAAATTTCGGGGTCTACACGTTTCAGGCCGAAGATGAGATTGCGGCGGTATCGTCTGCGCTTGGCGCCTCCTATGCGGGCGCGCTCGGGGTGACCTGCTCAAGCGGGCCCGGCATCGCGCTCAAGAGCGAGGCCGTTGGCCTGGCCGTTATGACGGAGCTTCCGCTGGTCGTTCTGAATGTGCAGCGGGCTGGTCCGAGCACGGGGCTTCCGACGAAAACCGAACAGGCTGACCTGATGATGGCGATGTACGGCAGGAACAGCGAGAGCCCACTGCCGGTCGTGGCCGCGAGCACCCCGTCGGATTGTTATGAAGCGGCCATCGAGGCTTGCCGCATAGCCGTTAAATACATGACCCCGGTCATGCTTTTGACCGACGGCTATCTGGCCAACGGCTCTGAGCCATGGAAGCTTCCCTCTTTCTCGGATATTGCCGAGATGAAGGCAGAGCATCACACCGACCCGGCAACATATATGCCCTACGGGCGAGACGCCGAAACACTGGCGCGACCCTGGGCCATTCCTGGAACGCCTGAGCTTCAACATCGCATCGGGGGCATCGAAAAAAAGGACGGCACCGGTAACGTCAACTATGACCCAGAAAACCACGAGTACATGGTTCGCAAAAGGGCCGAGAAAATCGAGCGTATTGCGAACGATATTTCGCCTGCCGCCGTTTGCGGCCAGGAAAGCGGCAAGGTTCTGGTTGTCGGTTGGGGCGGAACCTACGGAGCAATCGCGGCGGCCGTTGAGGCGCTACAAGCCAGGGGCGCATCTGTCTCCCAGGTGCACTTGCGCCACCTCAATCCCTTCCCTGCGAATTTTGAGGAAGTGATGCGGAAATTCGACACGGTGTTGGTGCCCGAATTGAATCTCGGGCAGCTAGTGAAGATGATTCGCGCCGAGTTTGTTATTGACGCAATCGGATACAACAAAGTTCAGGGGAAACCCTTCAAGGTCAGTGAACTCATTACTAAAATCGAGGAGTTGCTCTAGTCGTGGCCACCAAGGCGAAGTCAAATGGGGTAGGACTGAAACTTTCACGCAAGGATTTTCAATCGGATCAAACCGTTCGTTGGTGCCCGGGTTGCGGGGACTACTCAATTCTGGCGGGCGTGCAAAAGGTGCTCCCAGAGCTTGATATGCCCAAGGAAAATTTCGTGTTTGTTGGTGGAATCGGGTGTGCTGCTCGTTTCCCCTACTACATGAATACCTATGGGTTCCACACGATTCACGGGCGGGCGCCGGCGTTTGCCACCGGGGTAAAGGTGACGCAGCCTGAGCTTTCCGTCTGGGTCATATCGGGCGATGGCGACGCGCTCAGCATCGGCGGCAACCACCTTATCCACGCTATGCGGCGCAACATTGGCATCAAAATACTTCTTTTCAATAATCGGATTTATGGCCTCACGAAAGGTCAGTATTCGCCTACCTCGCTTGTCGGAACGAAAACGAAATCGACACCAATGGGCTCCATCGACTATCCACTTCATCCGATTTCTCTTGCTGTAGGCGCCGAATGCTCCTTCATCGCCCGCACGGTGGATCGCGATCAGAAGCACATGAATCATGTGCTCGCCGCCGCTGCTAAACACGAGGGGACGGCCTTTGTTGAGATCATGCAGAACTGCATCGTGTTCAACGACGGGGCGTGGCAACAATACACAGAAAAAGGCATCAAGGAGCAGAACGTTATTTACCTTGAAGACGGGAAACCGTTGGTCTTTGGGCCCGATGATGATCGCAAGGGAGTGCGTCTCAACGACTTCAAGACCGAGGTCGTATCAGCAGACGATTCAGAATTGACCGTTCACCGAGAGAACGATGAGGAAGGGGCGTATGTTCACATGTTGAGCCGCCTTGAGGCGGATGGCGGCCCGCTGCCGCTTGGTATTTTCCGGAATATAGAGCGGGCGCCCTACGAGGAGATGCTTCACAACCAGGTTGATGCTGCCGTCGCAAATGGCGAGGGAGATGTCGATGAACTTCTCGCCACCGGCGATACCTGGATTCACACAAACTAGTCTTTTAAAAAGAAAAGACCGTCGGCCGCTGGCCGGCGGCTTTTTTTTTGGGGAGTCGATTTACCTTCATGTCTAGCCTTGAGGCCGGGAGCACCTCCCGTAAATTCACCCTTCTCATGGTTCACGCCCACCCGGATGATGAGTGCAGCGGAACGGGCGGTTTGATTGCGCGTTGCGCCGAGGCGGACCACACCACGGTTTTGATCACATGCACGAATGGTGATCGCGGCCAGGTGATTGGTCTGTCTCTGAATCCCGAGGAGAGTGCAGAGGACCGTCGCGCTCTGGCTGAGGTGCGCCGTGGCGAGCTTGAGGGGGCGACCAAAATTCTGGGGCTCTCGCACCTCTATCAGTTTGGCTATTCCGATTCAGGCATGGAGGGCTGGGAGAGCAATAAACTTGGCGAGGTTTTCGCCAATGCCGAGCCTGGCGAGGTGGCCGAGAAGATTGCACGTATCATTCGGGAACATCAGCCCGACGTGTTGATCACCTACGACAAAAAAGGGGGCTATGGCCACCCTGATCATTTGATGGCGAATCGCTCTGCCATGGCTGCGCTTGATGTGGCTGCCGATCCTGAGCGCCTCGGCGATATTCCCCCCTGGCGGGTGCCGAAGGTGTATCACACGGCGTGGGCCCGTTCGCGGTTGCTCCGCACCTGGCGATGGATGCGAATCCTGGGCAAGAAAACCCCGCTCGACAATCCTGATTTCGACGAAACCAAATACGGGACCCCGGATGAGGAAATTACCACGCGGGTCAATGTCATTCCCGTTCGAAAAAAAAAGTGGAGCGCACTTTTCACGCACAAAAGCCAGATAGGCAACAATTCTTTTTGGCGCGTCTTCCGCCTGGCGCGAAGATGGCTCTATCCGGATGAAAGCTTTGTCATTATTCGAAGCGATGTTGATTCTGCAAAGCCCGAGACCTCTGTGTTTGATGGTCTCTAGCACAAGAAAAATCACCGTACCTGCCGCACTTTTGACAAGCACCCCTATCCCATCTACAAGGGAATCATCCTTTTCTATTCATTACTGGAGGAATTATCCGTGGGCGAGAAAATCGGTCTGGTTGGCGTGGGCCTGATGGGCAGCGCCATGAGCGAGCAATTAATTGGGGCTGGCTATGAGGTGCAAGGCTTTGATATTGACGCCAAGCGCCTGAACGATCTGGAGGAGCGGGGCGGTGTGGCGGTGTCATCGCCGGGCGCTGCCATAGAGGGGGCGAGAGCCGTTATCCTCTCGTTAATGACAAGCAATGTTATTGAGGAGGTGTGCTTCGGGGCGGGGGGAATCGTCGAGGCGAAGCCATCGGATTTGCTCGTTATCGATACATCGACTTCTCGGCCCGAGGATTCGGTCGCGAACGCCGAAAAGCTTAGGGAAAAAGGGGTTGCCTTCGTGGACGCCAGCCTGAGTGGGTCGAGCCCGATGATCAGAACAAAAAATATTGTTGCCATGGTGGGCGGTGAGAAGGCCGACTACGAGCGTGCCAAGCCCATTCTCGAGAAATTTGCTCGTTCGGTTTACCACCTTGGGGCCAATGGCGCAGGGGCGCGCACGAAACTCATCGTCAACCTCATTCTCGGCCTGAACCGGATGGCCGTGGCAGAGGGGCTGTGCCTCGGGATGAAGTCAGGCATGGATATGGAAATTCTGCTCACCGTTCTCAAGGACAGTTTTGCGTACTCCAAGGCCATGGAAAACCGGGGCGAGCGAATGATTAACGCCGACTACGACGATCCGATGTCGCGCCTTTTTCAACACCATAAAGACGTGGGGCTTATGCTTGAGCAGGGCCAGAATCTGGGCTCGCCCATGCCGCTTCTCTCTGCGCTCAAGCAAGTATTGGTCTCTGCCGAGGCGACCGGCCTGGGGCAATTGGATACCTCGTCGATCATCGAGGTCCTTCGCCGGGGCGCAGGGATTCCTTCCCGCTAGATATTTCGCTTAACAACAGGAGCGAGTTTTATGACGGATTCCATTTCACCGGCTGCTCTTAAAGCGATGATGGAGAGCGAGGCGCCCTACGCCGTCATTGATGTGCGCGAGCCGATGGAGTTCAACGCCGATCAGATTCATCTCACGACGAGCCTGCCGCGCGGCTGGCTAGAGTTTCGCATCTTGGGCCTTGTGCCCGTGAAAAACACGCCGCTGGTGGTGGTGGATGGCGGCGAGGGAAGGGGCGCGCGGGTTGCTGAGACGCTTGAGCGCCATGGCTACAAGGGTGTTCGTGTTCTCGCAGGTGGCCTCCCAGGTTGGAAGGAGGCAGGATTTTCTACCGTGAGTGGAACCAACGTTCCGAGCAAGGAGTTTGGAGAGGAGGTTCTGCATGAGGACAAGATTCCTGAAATTGAGGTCGAGGCACTTCATGCGCTAATCGAGGGTAAGGGGCCGCTGCGCATCTTCGATGCCCGCACAGAGAATGAGTACGAGCGTTTTGCCATCCCGACCGGAGTGAGCCTTCCCGGTGGCGAGCTTATTCTTCATGCCTGGGACATGGATCAGGATCACGAGACCCCGCTCATTATAAATTGTGCCGGGCGAACAAGGAGCATCATTGGTGCCGGAGGGCTTCACCGCCTGGGGGTCAAACACGCCCGGGCGCTTCGCAATGGCGGGATGGGCTTTATTCTGGCCGGGCTTCCCCTTGCGCGGGGGGAGGTTAGCGAGGTGCCTCGCCCCTCGGAGAAAAGCCGCGCACATGGCGAGGCGTTGGCGAAAAAGCTGGCTGATGAGGAGGGGATTCCCGCTGTTTCGGTTGATGAGCTAGCAGTGTTCCAAGAAAAATCTGAGGCCAACACGCTTTATGTTCTCGACGTTCGGCTCGCACCTGAGTTTGGGCAAGGGCACATAGCTGGAGCTATTTCGATTCCGGGCGGCCAGGCCGTCCAGCGCACCGATGAAGTCGCCGCCGTTCGCGCGGGAAAATTTGTGACCTATTGCGACTCAAACGCCCGGGCGACGATGGTCGCCTACTGGCTCCGCCGGATGGGGCTGAAGGATGTTTCGTTTCTAAGCGGCGGTCTCGCCGCGTGGGAGGCGGCCGGGATGCCTGTTGAGGTTTCAGGGGTTTTGGCTGACGGCGAGAGCCCATCGACCGGGGGCGGGCCCCTGGGGCTTGAGGCGGCGCAGGGGAGCGTGCTCGGACTATCGCCCAAAGAGGCGAAGGCGCTGGATGGGGCCACTGTTATTGACCTGGATGTTTCCCCTGGTTTTCGGGCCGCCCATATCGTTGGCTCCAGGTGGTTACTGCGAGCATCCCTTGAGGAGCGCATCGAGGCGTTGTGTCCGAATAAATCAGGGCCGATTCTTCTCGTGTGCGGAGATGGCACCCGTTCTGCACTTTCTGCCTGGGCGCTTGCCGATATGGGCTACGGGGGCGCTGTTTACCTCAATGGCGGAAAACGCGCCTGGCGCGAGGCGGGGCTCGCACTTGAGGAGGGGGATTCCGGTTTTGAGGGGCCTGTTATCGATGTGGCTCTCAAACCCTACGATATTGGCACTGGCGCGATGCAGGAGTATCTCGACTGGGAAGAGAATCTTGGCAAGTAGTTAGAGTGGGTCCTCTTGTGCACCGATGGGGACGGAAGACTCCGCCGCCGCGCGCTCGTTATGCTCGCGCACCTCTTTGATCAGAATAATCAAATCCCACACCCAGATTGCGGCGAGAACGATGAAGGCCGTCGCGGCCATCGCGATAAAAGCCGGGTCTTGAATAAGCGCCGGTAGATCGGCGGGCCCAAGTTTTTTCGGAAAATTCAGCATGCCAAAACTTTTCAGAATGAGAATTGACGCCACCACAGAGAGAAGGGGCACGAAGAAGTAGAGAAGGATTAACCTAATCGCCTCTTGGACTTTTCCCAGATAAATTTTGTGGGCGGCGAGAAAGCCGAGGAAAAACCACAGGAGGAGTGCGATGGGCATCGATTTTTTTCTTGGCTTCATCTACATCCACCCCCCCCCTCTCGTCTGCTGGAGCCAAGAAGAATTGCGCTTCGCCGCTTGGCTAAATAACTTGATTTTCAAAATAAGGATTCATTTCGAATCCGGCAACCGCTCAGGTTTTGCTGTTGATGACGTGGCCAGCTGCGGCCTCCTGGTTTTTAGTTTGGAGTTTGAATATTCTTTGATACCTATCTGTCTGAATAGAAACGGGTTATTTAAATAGTACAAAAAAGCTGAAATATGTGCATTTTCGGGTTGAAAAATTCTATTATTTGAATAAAATAAGCCAAGTTGATTAATCGCAAGCTTTTAAATAATCATCTTTTCAGGTATCGGCCTTGGCTCGGGGGAGCTGGCGGGATCTTTTTTTATGGCACCTGAAGAATTATGTAGATTTATTTATATCTGAGTTTTGGAGTCCGCTCATGATTGGTACGGATTCAAGAGTTCTTATTGCCGATAATCAGCCCCGTGTGCGGCGCCTTATCGAATCCATGTTCCGCGCCTCGGGTGTCAAGACGGCGCATACCGTGCCGGACGCTGCGTCGGCTAAAGAAGTTCTTCTAACGATACCCATTGACGTTGTTCTCTATGACTGGAATACCCCCGGAGAGAATGGTATCGATTTTCTCCGATATCTTCGCTCGGCCGGTGTCACCAAGTTTCTTCCCTTCGTTCTTATGAGCGGGGTTGGTGTACTCGACGATCAGGACTATGCCGTGGGTAAGGATCTGGATGTGGATGGTTACGTCTTCAAGCCTATTACCCACGAGGATCTTGAGGATAATATTGGCCACGTCATGGATCGGCATGGCCAGGTGACCCCTAGTTATGTTCATCTCACGCGTGCCTCCGCTTTTGTCGATATCGAGGAGTACGACGAAGCCCGCAAGGAGCTTAAATCCGCCCGCGAGAAGGGCGAGCGCTCCCCTCGTGTCTGGAACGAGTCTGGTCTCGTCTATGAAGACATGAGCCAGGACAGAGAGGCAAAGCTGTGCTACGAGCGCTCAATTCGGCTCGATAAAGGATATGCCAAGCCCTATAATGGAATCGCCGATGTGCTTACGCGGGAGGGCAATCCTGAGGAGGCCCATAAGTTTTATGAAAAAGCGGCCGAGGTCAGCCCCCGCAGCAGCGAGCGCCAGTATGCCCTTGCAAAATCACTTCTTGAAAAAGGTGACACGGATGGTGCGCGGGTTGCCGTATCGCGTGCTGTTCGCGGCATCCAGCGAGACGAAACGGCTCAGACCCACCAGGCCGAGAACAGCGCGGCGGCAGCCGAGTTTTATCTTGCGACAGGTTTTGCCGACATGGCCGAGGAAGAACTTGGATTTGCCCTGCAGGGCGATCCGAACAACGTGCATTACTTTAACCAGCTTGGTATGGCGTTCCGGCGGCAGAAGAAATACCAGGAGGCCTTGACTAACTATAAAAAGGCCATCCAGGTTGCGCCAGGTGATGTCGTTATCTACTACAACATGGCTATGGCTTTCGTCGGTTTGCGCAATTTCCAGGCGGCCAGCGCTTCTCTTCAAAAAGCCCTCACCATAGACGCCAATTTCAAGGACGGCGAAAACCTTTTGAGAAAAATTCAAGCTGAGATGAAAAAACAGCAGAACGGCAACGGCCACACCAACGGCCATAGCTAAGCCCCCTCAATTTTTATTCGATTCACCCTTTTTTATTGTTTGTTTAGATTTTTTAATTCCCCCTACCCATATTGATTTGCCAGATGCGCTATAATGGCCCTGCCTTCTCAGGAGGAGTGCCTTATGAACGGTCCCGTCCCTGTGTCGACTAATGCGCCTGTCGGGGTATACGTCATTGACGACGATCCCGATGTCGTTTCATTTATCCGAACTATTCTTGTCGAGGCGGGTTTTCGCGTCGAGACCGAGACGGATTCCACCGCCGCGATGAAGAAAAAGCTGCCCTTTCGGCCCGATGTTCTGATGATCGATATTATGATGCCGGGAATTTCGGGGCTCGAAATAATGGAGCGGATTACCGGGAGCGCAGGCCGCGAGAAGTTCCGTATCATCACAGTTTCAACGCTGACGCGTCATGCCGACATTGAGCGGGCCGCCGCCGCCGGGGCGGATGATTATCTGGCCAAGCCATTTCATCCCGAAGAACTATTGCTCCGTGTCCGGCGCCAGGTGGATGAATTGAAAAAGAGCCGGGTGGTGCCAGTGGACAGCTCCCCCCCCGCATTGGCAAGTCTGCGCCTCGATACCCCTCCGCCGGGCGAGATGCTCGTAGAGGAGATGAGGGCTGAAAAGACCCCCTCGTTTGTCGAGAGCTTGCGCCATAGGCAACAAAGGGAGAGGAGCAAGGCGACCGCAGCTCCGCTTCCCGGAGATGGGGATAAGGGCCCACCGCGCATGGGTCCGAGGGCCCAACCCTCGGGAGCAAAAATTCTTGTCATCGACGATGATCCGGATATTCTCGCACTTGTGAAGTCCATTTTTTCGGCCGCTGGCCACAACGTGAGCCTGGCCGAGGATGGTGAGGCGGGGCTTGCACTCGCCGGGCGCGATGAGCCCGACCTAATAGTTCTCGACATCATGATGCCTCGCATGAGCGGCTACGATGTGGTGGAGGCGCTAGCTAAAAAGTCACATACGGCGGGAATTCCGATTCTCATGCTTACCTCAAAAAACAGCTCTGAGGATGTGACCGAGGGTTTGAGCGGTTTTGCAGACGAGTACGTGACCAAGCCCTTTCGCCCGGAAGAGCTGGCTGCCCGCGCCGGGGCGCTCATCCGGCGCACGAGGGGACGCACTCGCAACAAGCGCGAGCAACTTTGGGTCATCGAGCAGTTCGCGGACAAGGGGGCGAGAATGGGTTATCAGGTTTTCTCGCCTCATATGGATAAAGTTGCTGATGCTCCCCTCAACTGGAAGGGACCGGTGCCCGATCTGGTGATTCAGAAAGGGCGCCGGGTGAATGCCTACCTGGTCGAGAGCGTCGAGTCGCTGCACGATGATCGCACTATTGGAAGATGGGCAGAGCTTGAGGAGATCGACGGGCTTATATTAGGCGTGGTGGGAATGAGCCGGGAGTCGAGTCGCCTTGCCACCAAGATTAAGCGCGAGCGAGGATTTAATGCGCGTGTTCAGTGGTCCCGTCCCAGGCAGTTCAAACGGCGCAGATGGATAGACTCTTTTCGCGATCCCAGGTTGGTTGCCTATGTCGTTGCGATGGGGCTGGCTCTTTTTTTCTCGCTCTTTATCTCGGGGACAATTCCCAATGTTTTTGAGTTGCTCAATCAGGTGAACACGAATTTCGTCAATCAGATGAAAATCTACCGGCCCCACGACAGCGAGCGCCAGTTGCGCAATGTGCTCGATGAATCGAGAAAACTTCAGAAATTATTGAATAAATAATCGGAAAATTTAAGGAGATCGAAATGATTCGAACGCGGGTGTGTGATTTGTTGAGTATAGAGCTTCCCATCGCTCTCGGCGGGATGGGTTCGGTATACGGAATTGATCTGGTGGCGGCGGTCTCCGAGGCAGGAGGGCTCGGGGCGCTGGGCTGCTCGCTCCTGGGCCCTGATGAGGTAAAAAAAGCCGCAGCCGATATCCGCGTGAAGACGGACAAGCCATTTGCGCTTAATTTTTTGATCTTTATGCCCAACGAGGCGGGGTTTGAGGCGGCGCTCGAGGCCCGGCCCGCCGCGATGGCTTTCGCATGGCCACGCCCAGAGCAGGACTTAAAACCATTTTTCGACCGGGCCCACGAGGCGGGGTGCAAGGTCACCTTCATGGCGGGCGATGTCCCCGAGGCGCGGCGCGCGGCCGAGGCGGGCGCTGACGTGATCATCGCCCAGGGAACCGAGGGCGGAGGGCATGTAAATTGGATGGCCACAATGACGCTTGTTCCGATGGTGGTGGATGCGGTCGCTCCGGTGCCTGTCATGGCGGCGGGAGGGGTTGCCGATGGGCGGGGGCTTGCGGCGGCGCTCGCGCTCGGGGCCGATGGCGTCCTGCTGGGCACGCGTTTTCTGGCAAGCGAGGAGTCGCCGCTACACCCGAATTTTAAGCAAGCTATTGTCGATAGCGATGGCCACGATACGATGCTCACCGAGATACCTGATATCGCCTCGGGCCGAGTATGGCCAGGGGCGATGGCGCGCGCCCGGCGCAATAATTTTGTCGATCGCTGGGCTGGGCGCGAGTGGGCGCTGCGCCAAAATCAGGCCGAGGCATGGGCCGGGATTCAATCGGCGCGATCTGCTGGAGACGCCGAGGAGGCCTATCTTCTCTACGGGCAGGACGCGGGACTGGTGAACGACCTTCCCCCTGCCGGGGAGATTGTCCGGCGCATTGCCGCCGAGGCCGAGGAGATTCTGACGCGTAAACTTCCCGGGCTGGTGGGGTAAAACCTTTATCGGAGCGGCACCCAGAGGCTTATTGTTCTTTGAATTGGAAGGGCGCTCCATATTTTTCGAGAATTCGTTTGTAGTCGCCCTCATAGAGCCGGTCGTACTCGGTTATCCAGGAGTCGAGGTCGCCTTTGCGCCAGTATTCATAGTCGTACGAAAATTTACTTGGTTCGGATAGCTCTTTATAAAGAGCCGGGTAGCGCTCGAATATCTGGCCGGGGCGACAACCGATAGGCTGCCAGTCCGGGTCGTCGGGCTTTGAGAGATTTTCCTCATCGTAGTTTCTCGTTCTCAGATACTTGAGCCGCTCCATATCGAGGTCCGTGATGAGAACGCCCGGCGTTTCCATCATGTCCACCATTCGCTCGGGGCCAGCGGCAAATGCACCGCCCACGATCGATTTTTCGTAGTCGAAGCCGTCCACCTTGTAGAGATTCTGAGTGATCAGCACATAAAATAAATTTTCCGCCGCCCGGGAGCGCGCCACGCAGCGCCAAGTATCTTTGAGGGCGTAGCCCGTTTGGCTGTGCATGCCATGAATGGGCGAGACGATGATCTCTGCGCCTCGAAGCATGAGTAGGCGCGGCAACTCGGGCACCCAGAGTTCGCTGCAAATCTGAAGGCCGATCTTTCCCAACTCGGTATCGACAACACAGGGCCCGCTCCCGGGAAGTAGATGCCCCTTTCCGCCATAAAGGTAGGCGTTGAGCGGCGGGGTGTCGGGCTGTTGGCGAAGATAACAGGCTATCTCCTTGCCCTCGGGGCTGAGCATTCGAAGGGTGAGAAGGTGTGCGCCGGGAACTTCACTGGCAGTGATGTTTCCCGCGATGATGTACATGGCGTGTTCCTTGGCTTTTTTCTTCAACTCCTCGATCGGGTCGAAGGGAAATTTCTTATTATCGAGCGGCCCAGTCATCGGGCCGGGGTAGCCCTCGGGGTAGAGGAGGAGCTGGGCGCCCTTCGAGGCGGCCTCGTCGGCAAAGGCGAGGGCGTTTTCGGCGTTTTGCCACTCTTCTTCTCCATAAAATGATTCTGGCAGGACGATGCCGACTCGGACGTTGGAAGGTGTGGTCATGAGAATTACCTCTTTTAACGGTGCAATTTGACAATGAAATGCGCGCTCAACTGGCAGGCTACCCATAGCCTACTAACAAGAGTAAAACATCTGAAATAATTCGACAAACACACCAAAGATAGAAAACGAACGTTTTTGACGGGCTGTAAATGGTTTAAAATAAGTGGCAAGCAAAGATCGATAACTCGTCTCGGGTGTTGCGACCGGGTGGACTTTCTCGAAGTCGGGAGCCGGGATGAAAGTTCGTGGGCGAATTATATGGGTGGCGGTTTTGACCCTAACTGCGCTTGTTTTGACGCCAGCGCCTTCTTGGGCGAAATGCTCGCTGGGGCTGGTGCGCCATTTCGAGCGCAGGGCGGTTCTGGTAACCAATCCCTTGCCGCGCTATCCCTCGGACCAGGTGAGTATCAAATGGTTTGGCCACGCGTTTTTTCGAATATTCTCGCCCGGTGGGACGAGAATATTGACCGACCCGTTTTCTTTTGAGCGGGGCTATACCATCCCTGCGACAAACCCCCACGCCGTCACCATCGGTAAGGAATCAACGAATCACAGCGGGCTTGAAATCGTGGGCGGCAAACCGATCGTCATACGGGGGCTTACGGGGGGCGGGCTCGACTGGGCCAAGGTAAACCGAAAGGTGGGCGATGTACGCGTAATGAGCGTACCCATTGTCCAGGGAGGCGGGGGTGATTTCGACTATGGGCCTGGCAAAGGGGCCTCTTTCCTGTTCGAGACGGCGGGCCTATGCATCGCGCACCTGGGCGATTTGGCCGCGCCGATGAACCCCTCTCAACTACGGCGGCTGGGCAAGGTGCACGTTGCCCTCGTTGTTCTTTCGGATCGCGTATCAATGGGCCCGACCGAGGCGGCAGATTTCATCGGGCGCCTTTCCCCCAACATCGCTATCCCCATGCACTATTATGACGATCCGGAGACGTTAGGCGTTTTTCTAAAACACTTTCGCCGCGTTAGAAGGCTGAAGACGGATCGCCTATCTGTCAGCAGGCGGACCCTTCCCCGACCGACGGAGATCATCGTGTTACGGCACGACTAGAATTCGAATCGATTTTCGGGGTCTCCGCGGCCCTATAATTTTTTTTGTTTTTCAGGAGCCATTTGTTATGGAGGAAATGTTCAATGAGCGGTGAATTCGATCTGGATCAAATCTACGTCATTATCCGAGAGCATTTTAGGGAAGAGGGCCATGCGCCTCATTACACGGAGATTGCGGGAGAGTTGGGCGTATCCCCAGAGGAGGGCCGTCTGGCGCTCCACGCTTTGATGGACAGCCCGTTTCCCTGTTGGCTTCATCCTGACACCGACTACATCGCCTCGTTTCCGCCGTTCTCGAACATCCCGACCCAGTATCACATCACGGTTGGCGGGGTTCGCAAGTGGTTTGCTCAGTGCGGCTTCGAGGCGTTGGCGATGCGGTGGCTTTTTCCGGGTGAGCGCGTTCTGGTCGAGGCCTTGTGCATGAACTCAGGCGAGCCCATGCGAATCGAGTTGCGGGATGAGGAAGTCTTATCTGCCGAGCCCAATACGATTTATGGCTACGTGGCAGTGCCTTTAGCCAAGTGGCGGGCGAACCTTCCCTTTGCCTGAAGCACGATGAACCTCTTCCGTTCGGAGGAGGATGTGCGGGCCTGGCGTGGCTTTCAGCCAGGCACAGAGGAGGCCGTTATGCCGCTGGCCGATTACGCTCGTCTTTGGGGAGCCGAGAACTACCGGGCGCGGCTCTGGAATGACTACATCAGCCGGATGGGTGAATTTCAGGCCGAGCGGGGAGAACTCCTAAATAGAATGGGACGGCGGGAAACTTCGTTCTGGGATCCGCCGGCGCCCAAGGCATGAACACCTCGTGGCTCCCCGGGCATGAGCCGCCGGGCGCCTCTCTGATATAAAAGGCCGAAAAAACGGCCCCTCGGTTGAGGGGCCGTTTTTTTCAATAAGTGGTGTTATTTGGTCAGCGTATAGGTCTGGCCGGGCACCGGCTTGAGCACCTTGACGTTCAGGCCGAGTTTTTTCACCTCAACTTCAAACTGATCCGGCGTGCCCATCCACTTCGGGCTCCGCGCGACCCGGTTGTGCTGGGGAATGGCGGTCGTGAGATTCGGGTTATCGGTCTGGAGAAGTTTGACGGCGTAGGCGGCATCGTCCGGGTGCATCATGAAGCGCCCGGCGATGGGAACCATCACGACGTGGGGCTTGTAGCGCATGCCGTAGAGTTTCAAGTCCATCGTGAGCCCCGTGCTGCCCGCCATGTAGACCCGAAGGCCGTCCTCGAACGTAATCAGAAAACCGGCGGCGGGTCCGCCATAGAGATCGTCAAGCCGCCCCTTGGGGCTGCGCGAGCCCGTGCCGTGCTGTGAGTGCATGATCTGCACCGTGATGCCGCCCAGCTTCATTCGCCCGCTGATGGCCCCGCGGTAAACCTGGTTTTTCTTGCCGCCCATCTTTACGAGGCGCTTGGTCATGATTTTACCCAGTTCTGAGACGACGAATATTTTCGCTCCCGTTCGCTTGGCGATCTCAACCGACTGGCCCTGGTCGTCGCCGTGGCCCGATGTGGGGAGGATGAGGTCCACCTCGCCTTTTTTGTAAAAATCGATCTTATGGGGAAAATCCTTGTTTCCCTTGATCCAGGGGTTGATGAGGATGACTTTCCCGCCCGGTGAGACAAAGCGGAAGTGTTGGTTGCCGAAGAACTGCATTTTCACGCCCGCTGCCTGGGCGGCGGTGGCCACGAAGATGGCGGCAAGGAAAATCCCGGCGGTGGTGAGGCGGGCGAATCGCTTGCTTTGCATTGGTGTCTCCTCCTGTTATCAGCGGCGGCTGATTCATGTATCAGGGCCCATGAACTTTCATGGCGCGCATGAAAACGGAACCACTTCACGTGGAAATGAAACGCTTAAATTTTGTTTGGAATCCCCACCGGAATAATACCAAAATTTTATGTGGACAGTTATCAATTTTCTTGAATATATGATTCTTTTTTTAAGTGCAAATACGGGGGGCTCAGAACGCGGAAGGGGGGTGATTTTGCTCTTTACACCGTTTCTTCAGCGTCCTACCATGGTGTTATCTTGTTGTTTCGGAATGCCATGGCCTCTGGCGGAGAAGATATGTCCTCCAGGGGCACGGATTTTTTGGCGGTTTTCCGGGGGAGCTGTTTTTGCCGGAAATTTTAGGAACTTTTAATTAGGAGGAGAGAAATGGTCAGCAAGGCGAAGTCAAAAGCCAAGACGACGACGAAGAAAAAAGTGGCCAAGAAGAAGGTGGCCAAGAAAGAGGCTGCGGCTGGCAAGTCGGCAAAAATTCCCACATGGGATACGATCATGCCTCTTCCCGATAATCCGGAGACGGGCGAGACGGCGAATGACTACTACATCCTCGACTGCGAAGTTCATGTTATGCCCGAGGATTATAGGCGCTTCATCCAGTATTTTCCGGGTACCAAGACCTTCGAGTATGCCCATAAGATGTGCAACTGGTGGCAGTGGATAGATCACCGCACCGGCAAGCCCTCGGCGATTCATCCGGGTATGGACTGGAACATCGATAAAATAATCATGGACATGGACCGCTCGGGCGTCGATCAGATTGCCCTGATGCGCGAGTCGTTCATTGATACATCGGGAGACAGCGCGCCGTTCTCGACCAACCAGCACGTCATCGACGCCATCGAAAAATATCCGGATCGCGTCATCGGCGTCTCGAACGTGGGGCCCTTCTCGAAGCGCAAGACGAAGGACATCCTCTGGGAGCTTGAGTACCTACACGACAACTACAACTTTAAGTTCTCGAAATTCTATCAGCCAGAGGACTGCCCGATTAATGATCGCAGGCTTTGGCCGGTCTACGAGATGTGCCAGGACAAGGGCATCGTCGCCATGTTTCACACCGGTATCACCATCCGGATGGGCCCGACGCGCTACACGTTCCCCGTTCTGCTCGACGATGTGGCCTCGGATTTCCCTGATCTCAAGATTGTTGCCTACCACGGCGGCTATCCGCAATGGGAAGAGCTGGTCATGCTCATGTGGAAGCACCCGGAGATCTACGTCAGCTATTCGATTCTTCTGCCCTGGCTCATGCGGGCCCCGCATCGCTTTGCCCACATGATCGGCACGACGATCCAGATTGCCGGGCATGATCGCTTCATCTGGGGAAGCGACTGGCCTGCCTCGGACCCGCACCAGTCGGTCGAGGCTATCCTCAAACTCTCCATTCCCGAGGAGCTTCAGGAGAATTACGGCTACCCGCAGATCACCAAGGCGAACAAGGCCGCCTTCCTGGGTGGAACGCTGGCTCGTCTCGCGGGCATCGACCCCAAGAAGAATCATCTCAAGTTCCCTGGCAACAACAAGCCGCCCACGGGTAAAACCCCCGAAGGCGACATCACACGTAAAATCACGGCGCGCAACAAGAAGAAATAATAAAAGCGCCCATTTTAGTTTGTAATAAAAAAAGGCCCGCTCCGGTTATCTGGGGCGGGCCTTTTTATGGTCCTTATGAAATTTCATGAAATGCCGGCCCCGGAGGGTAATTAGTCTAGCTCTCCGGGGCTATTTTTTTGTGAAATATGTTTCGGTATTTTATTTTTCGTCGAAATTCTTGCGGACAAGTTCAGAAAAACGCCTGCCCGCCGCAGTGTCCAAAAAAAAGAGAAACACCCCGCCCGCCAGGGTGAGAAGGGCGATAAAAAAACGCTTGGCCCGCAGCACGGCGGCCAATGCTCCGGCGCTTGCCGGTATTTTGAGGATGCTTTTCCCCATGAAATGAAGGTCAAAAAATTGGATTGGCTCGCCGGGGAGTGCATTGGAGGCGGGGCCGGAGGGGAAAAGTAGTTGGTGTGCGAGCAAGGCGGCGCCGAGAATGGCAAGTGCAAAGCCTGCCCGGGTGCGCCAGCCGGCCTTTTCCACGGGGTTGCGCTCAGCCCGTGATGTCCTCGCCGCCATCCACACGAATGACGTTGCCGGTCATCCACTGGGTGCCGCCGGTGGCGAAGCTGGCGATGGCGTCGGCGACTGCCTCGGGTGTCGTACTCTCGTGGTGGGGATTCACTTCGCGGGCTTTTTCGATCATCTGTATGTTGCCCGGAATCTTTCGGAGTGCGGCGGTGTCGGTGACGCCCGCTTGGATGCTATTGGCTGTGATCCCATTCGGGGCAAGCTCGAAGGCGAGTTGGCGAATGTGGCTTTCAAGTGCGGCCTTGGCGGCCGAGACGGCGCCATAGCTTGGCCAGATTCTGTGGCCACCCGAACTAGTCATTGCGTAGATGCGACCGCCTCTGCCCATGAGTCCGCTTAAGATCAGAGCTTGGGTCCAGTAGACAAGGCTGTTCGCCATAACGTCGAGGGTCATCTCCATTTGCTTGGGCGCAATGGCGTCGGACGGATCGTTTGTGATGTAGGGCTTGAGGGTGCCAAAGGCAAGGCTGTGGAGCAGGATTTGAACGCCGCCGGTGGCGCTATCACCGAGATGGTCCTTCATCTTCTGGATCAAATCGGCGCGGATGTCGTGGTCAGCGGCGTTGACGTTAAAGAAAATGGCCTCGGTGCCGTTGGCGCGGACGTTTTCCTGAATTTTCTCAGCGTTGGGCAAGGTGGCTTTACGGTCAAGGTGGACGCCGAAGATGTTGATTCCCTCGCGGGAGAGGCGCTCGGCGGTAGCTCCGCCAAAGCCGCTGCTCGCCCCCAGGATGAGGGCCCATTTTCCCTTCATATCAGATTGCGCCACGGAACTAATCTCCTCGC
>JABJAL010000072.1:300000-388354 GCA_018669005.1 Nitrospinaceae bacterium | reverse complement strand
CTCGTTCGCGGTGGACTGGGCGAAGGAGAACATTCAGGTCAACTGCATCTGCCCCAACTTCATCGACACCCCGCTCACGCAGCCCTTAAAAGAAGACCCCGTCATTAACGACGCCATCTGCGGGCGAACGCCAATGGGCCGCTTCGGCCGGATGGGCGAGCTCGTGGGCCCCTGCGTCTTTCTCGCCTCGGCCGCGAGCAACCTCGTAACCGGCGCCTCGCTCATGGTGGACGGCGGCTGGTACTCAAGCTAGGGAACAAAAACAAACATCAACGGGAAATTTCAACAGGAGACGCACCCATGATTTACTCGCTTAGAACACACCATGTCATGCCGGGCAAGATGAACGAGTTCCACGAGCTTCGCCGCGAGGCGATTCCTTATTTCGAGAAACACGGCATCAAGATTGTGGGCTACTGGAAAACCGAAATCGGACCCTCGCCCTCGGTCGTGTCGCTCACAGCCTTTGAGAATTGGGCCCAATACGAGGAGGCGCAAAGCTCCCTCGTCGCGGATCCAGAATTCAAAAAACTCATGAGTCGCTTCCAAGGTCTCAGCCAGCGCACCGACACCGTTATCTTGCGGCCAACCGATTATTCGCCGATAGCGTAAGAGGAATTCAACGAACTCGGCACAAGGATATACTTCCCTAATGGGAAGACTTATCAAATAGAGCCCAAGCAAATTTCGAACTTCATAAAGGAGCGACACTATGCATTCATTCAGAGAAATCACCGATTCGTTGTACGAGACACCCGCGAACTACGCGGGGCATTCGGAGGGTTTTCAGCGGGCCGATCTTATCGGGGCCGCGCAGGGCTCGGTCCATATCGGCTTCAGCATCGCCGCGCTTAACCCTGGCGGGCGAATCGACGCTTGCGTTCACGCTTATGAGAAAGGCATTTTTGTTCTGGAGGGTGAAATTGAGCTCAACCGCGACGGGCAGGTATACCGCCTCGGCAAATTTGAATATGCCCTCATCCCCATCGGGACAGAGCACGCTTTCAGAAACACCTCGGGCGCCCCGGCCAAATGGGTCGAGAAATGCGCCCCCCAGCCCAAGCCGGCGGATGGTTGGCCGGACCTCTTTTTCACCAAAGGGACGGAATGGGGTGAGCCCCTTTCGTTTGACCCCTTAAACCCGGCCAGCCGGATGACCGGGCATTTTGAGTGGGACCAGATTCCTCCTGTCCAGAATGTCGATAAATACATGTGGGGCTGGGCGAAAAAAATGTTGATTGACAAAAAATTCGGCAGCTATCAATTCGATATGTTCATGATCGAGTTTTCAGACGGCGGTCAGACGAACGAGCACGAGCACTCTTTTGAGGAGGCTTATCTTGTTCTTGATGGCGAGTGCACCTTCACCGCCGAGGGGAAGGAATATGTCATCAAGCCGGGAACGATTGCCTGGTCAGGCGTGGGCTCGCCGCACGGGTTTTTCATGAACCGGGGGACACACTGCCGCTGGCTCGAAATCATGACCCCGCAGCCCCCACTCCAGCACAGCAACCGCCGCCTCTCGACCTGGGACGATATCCGGGCCCATATGCAAGGTTGAGCGCATCTAGATGAAACGCGCACTGCTTTTGATGACGGTGAACACCTACCGGGCCTCGGCTTATCTTTCAGCAGCCGAGCGGGCGGGGATTAGCGTCACGGTTGGCACTGATCGGCCAGATGTACTGGCCGATTTGAATCCGGGCGCATCGCTCGCTCTCAACTTCCATGAACCAGAAAACTCGGCGACGGACATCAAGGCGTTTGCCGCCGAGTTTCCGGTGGATGCCATTGTGGCGGTGGACGATGACACGGTGATATCGGGCGCGATGGCAGCCGAGGCGCTGGGCCTCCCCTCCCACACGGTGGAGGCGGCCCGCGCCACCCGAAGCAAATACGAGCTAAGAAAAATCCTCGACGAGGAGGGGCTGCCCTCTCCCGGATTTCGGCTTGTCGGGGCGGATGACGACCCGGCGACCATCGCCCGTTCGGTCTCGTATCCTTGTGTTTTAAAACCAACGTTTCTCGCCGCGAGCCAGGGCGTCATCAGGGCGAACAATGAGGCGGAGTTTGCCGCCGCCTACCTGAGAATCGGAATAATACTCACGGACACCGATACCAAGGAGCGCGGCGGCCTTGAGGCGGACTCGCTACTTGTCGAGGATTACATTCCCGGCCAGGAGGTTGCGCTTGAAGGGCTTGTCGCTGCGGGCGCTCTTCATGTTCTGGCGATTTTCGACAAGCCTGATCCGATGGTGGGGCCGTATTTCGAGGAGACGATTTACGTCACGCCCTCGCGTCTGACCGAGGATATACAAAACAAAATTATCGAGGCTGTTAAGCGCGCCGCCAAGGCAGTTGGCCTCAAGGACGGGCCTGTGCACGCCGAGCTTCGGGTGAATGCTGATGGGGTATGGGTGCTCGATTTGGCGAGCCGCAGTATCGGCGGCAAATGCTCGGGAGCGCTTGAGTTTGGCGACGGGCTAGCGCTTGAGGATTTGATTCTCTCAAAAGCGCTGGGCACCACCCCGCCCTCGATGGCGCGGACCAGCGCGGCCTCGGGGGTGATGATGATACCGATCCCTGGGCGGGGAATTTTAAAGGGGGTCGATGGGATGGCGGCGGCACTGGCAGAGCCGGGCATCACCTCGATAGATATTAGCATCCACACCGGGGGGCTGGTCGTTCCGCTTCCCGAGGGGAATCGCTATCTGGGATTTATTTTCGCGAAGGGGGAGGCGCCGGAGGATGTCGAGGCGGCGCTTCGCCAGGCACATGCACAATTAAAATTCCGGCTCGACCCCGAGGAGGGAGCCGAGCCGGAAGGTGAAGTCGTTTAAATCTAAAAAAAACTTATTTTTTGGTCGGTGCGTAGTAGGGGTTGTCCCCTGAGGCGTGGTCGGTGGTGTCCACCACTTTAAGCTCTGGGTCGATCTGTTGAATACGCGCCTCGACGCCGGACTTCAGCGTGACATCCGCCATGCCGCAGCCTGCACAACCGCCACCCATCTGAACGAAGACGCGCTTGCCCTCAACGTCGAGCAGGTTGATGACGCCGCCATGCGAGGCGACAGCTGGATTAATCTCGGTGTCGATTATTTCCTGAAGCTGTTTGAGCAAAGACTCCTCACCCTCGGCACGCTCGCGCGTGATTTTGAAGCCGCTTGTCGGGCCCTCGGAAATAAAATCTATCTGCGCCAGCTCGGCGCGAGAGAGATGCTCGACAGGAGCGTATACGCCCATTTCAGGGTGCTCAAGTTTTTCGAAATCGCTTGCGTCCTCTTCTTTCACGAGATCGAGCTTATAGCCGCCCTCAAAGCTAACGAGGATTCCGGCGAAGCCGCCCCCATGCTGGTCCATGATTTCCTTGATCTTCGAGACTGCGCCGTCAGTAATATTCATCGCGATTACTCCAGGTAAATGGCCTATGGTTGGCCGCAAATCGTTTATCGAAAAACCAGACCAAATTCATCCAAGATAATACCACTCCGCCTCAAAAAGGCAACGGGGCTCTCAACCTCCGGAGCCCGGCAAATCAGGCACCACGAATCACCATATTTCATTTAATATCAACATGTTAATGAAATAAATAGCAACCCTGCCCTCTGGTATCTGCGGCAGGTGGCAACACGCACCCTCACCCGGCCCCCAAGAATTTTTGGACCCGCCGCGCCACCTCATCAACCTTAAAAGGCTTGACGATATAATCTTTGGCCCCGGCCGCGAGGCAGGTCTGGACGATATCTGACTCGCCTCGGGCGGTCAGCATAATAACGGGAGGAAGAGCGATTTTCTCGAGCCTGAGCTGACTTAATACTTCGACGCCCGTTTTCTCCGGCATATCGTGATCCAGGATGATGAGATCGAAATCCACCCTGCGAATCAACTCATAGGCTTTTCTTCCATCTCTCGCGATAGAGAGATCGTGCCCAGCCCCGCTTAAAATAGATTCTAAAAGGGGGGGAAGCGTCTCATCGTCATCTGCCACCAAAATTGTAGCCATCTCTCACCTCACAAAGATACGCCACCACACCTCAGGGCTCGACAACCACTTTGAGCGCACCGTCTATTCGCTCGCTGAACGTCTCCAGCGCTTTCGCAAATTCTTTGAGCGGAAATTTATGTGTGACAAGACTGGGAAGCTCAAGCGCGCCGCTCTCGACAAGGGCATGCACTTCAGGCAGGGCGTTCGGCGCGGCACGTGAGCCGATGACTTCGATCTCATCCAGAACAAACCGGCGGAGCGGCAAAGGGGCATCCTCCTGGGTAATACCGCCCACGACAACGCGTCCCCCCTTTTTAACCATTTCAACTGCCTGAACGATTGTGCCGGGCGTTCCCGCGCATTCGAGCACGACATCAGGCCCCACGCCGCCGGTCGTCTCTTTAATGAATTGCTCGACATCGGTCTGCTCATAGTTGACCGTCTCGTAGCCCATTCCCGCCGCCTTATCGAGTCGGCTGCCCCGGCCCACAACAATCACGCGGCCAGCACCGAGCGCTCGTGCACATTGATAGGTGACCGAACCAATCGCGCCGGGCCCGATGACAACCACTGTGTCGCCCGCCTCGATACGACCCTGCTTGGCAATATGGAGCGCGATTCCTGCAGTATCGTACAAAGAGGCGGTGGCAAGATCAGAACCGGGCGGGAGTTTGACGAGGCAACGCGCATTCACCGAGATGTATTGTGCGTAGGCGCCGTGCACCGTGAAGCCGTATTGGCGGTGTCCCGAATCAACATTTCCGTAGTTGAGACAAATATTGTAGCGCCCCTGCATACAGTTGCGGCAATGGCCGCAACCCACGGCCGAGCTTCCGGCCACGAGATCGCCCGGCTTGTAGTCGGTAATACCCTGCCCCACCGCCTCAACGGTGCCTGCCCACTCATGGCCGATGATGAAGGGCCATTTGGGCGGCCACATCGGAAAAAATTTCCCGGAGATAATACCGATATCTGTTCCGCAGATAGCGGTCGCGCCGATGCGGCAAAGCACCTCGGCGGGCCCGACCTCTGGCCTGGGCACCTCTCTTTGAAACTCGTATTTATTCGGCTCAAGGACCACCACCGCTTCCATGGTCGATTCGGGCATATCTAACTCCTTAGCACACGGCTTAAAGCGGGGTGCGCGTCTTGATGTCGTCCTCGGTCACGTCGCCCATGTAGACGTAGCCAGTCTCCTCGACGCTCCCCGAGCCGATATACATACCCACCGCCTCAACTGGCTCGGTATCGCTCAGATTGTAGAGCCAGTGCTCAACGCCCTTGGGGATATAGTGAAAATGCCCACCACGCACTTCAACACGATCAGAGCCTGCCCCGGCGAGGCCATGGCCGCTGATGATGTAGTAAATCTCCTCGCAATTATCGTGGCGATGTTTCTTGTGAATAGCCCCCGGGAAAAAACGCGCGCGAAACAACGTGGTCGAACTACCGTTGTGGCTGCCAATCGGAATACGGAAATCCGTGATTGACCAGCCCTCGCCCTCGTTCATATTCTCTTTGGGGACATCGTCGAGGTGAACCAGAATACCCTCGTCAAATCCATCCCTCGGCATGGCGAGATCAGCCTCGGTCACGTCACCAGCGAATTGATAACCCGAGTCCTCGACGCTTCCCGCACCGACATAAAACCCGATTACCAGCGCATCCTCGTCCTTCGTCTCGTTATGGAAAAAGTGCGGCGAGCCTGCTGGCATGAGGCGGCAGTGCCCGGCGCGTACCTCGGCCCGCCCGTCGCCCTGGCCAACAACGCCATTGCCACTCAGATAAACGGCGATTTCGTCCGAGTTCGTGTGAAGGTGTTTTTTATGGGTCGATCCAGGCCTGAAAATAGAGTGGAACACGCAGGTCGAACTGCCGCATTCCTTGGTAATGGGAAGGCGAAACTCCGAGATCGCCCAGCCCTCGCCAGCATTCATGTTCTCAGGAACAACATCATCTACATGGATCAGGGGGTATTGAAGTGGCATGACAGTTTCCTCTTATGAAAAATGGCGTTTTATAACTGGCCCGTGCGCGAGGCGTTTATGTCCTCGTCCGTCACCGGGCCGTTGTAGGCGAATCCGCTCTCATCGAGCGCGCCAACCCCAATATACCAACCAGGGGCAACAAGATCTTCACTATCGCTGATGTTGGCGAGCCAGTGCTCGCACCCGGCGGGGATGAAGTGAACGTCGCCGGGGGCGAGTTCCCCGCGGTCCGCACCCACACCTGCGAGGCCGTGGCCCTTCAATACGTAGCATATCTCCTCGCAGTTATCGTGGCGGTGCTTCATGTGAACGGTTCCGGGGCCGAAGTATCCATACATCCAGCATGAGCCGACTCCGTGGTCCCTATTCAGGGGCTCACAGAAATAATCCTGGGTCCACCCCTCATCCCTCGACACCTTCACCATTGGAACGGCGTCCTGGTGAACCAGGGGATATTGCAGATTGTCGTTGCGCAATGTCCTCGGGGCCCTCAAATCATCTTCAGTGACATCACCGCAAAAGACATAACCGGTGGCCCCCATGTTCGGCGCGCGATCATAGAGCCCAAGAATTATCAGTGGCTCATTCCGGCTGAGGTTCACCAACCAATGCTCCACCCCCTTGGGGATGTAGTGGTAATGGCCGGCGTGGACCTCGACACGATCCGCGCCCGCTCCGGCGAGACCGTGGCCGCTGACGACATAGTATTGTTCGTCACAACTATCGTGCCGGTGTTTCTTGAGTCTGTCGCCAGCCTGGAAGACAGCATGGAACATCGTGGACGAGCAATTTTCTTTCTCACTCAGGACCACCCGAAACTCTGATACGGCCCAGCCCTGAGCCTCATCCATTTTCTCTGGCGCCAGGTCGCCAATGCGGATGTATGGATGCTCAAATGGCATTATGCACCCTCGCCAATTTGAATGACGCCGCGAAGCGTTCCCCCGTCGCCGCCACTCTCAATAAATTCAAAACCCTTTTGAATATCATCGAGCGGAAAATGGTGGGTGACAATCGGCTCAAGATCTATTTGACCCGAGGCCACCAGCGCGATGGCGCGATCGAAATCCTCGGCAAGGCCCGCGCGCGAGCCAATGACGGTGATGTCCTTAAAATAGTAGGACTGCGCCGGAATGCCGCCGACCTCAGTTGGCCCGATGCCAAACTGGAGAATCGCCCCGCCCGGACGAACCATCTCGTAGGCCTGAATCATCGTCTGGTTCGTACCCGCCGTTTCAATCACCACGTCTGCCCCGAGGCCGGAGGTTAACTCCTTAACGCGCGCAACCGGATCGCCCTCGCCTGCGGGCACAATCTCATCGGCCCCAAGTTTTTGCGCCATTTCAAGCTTCCACTTGCTCCTTGTCACAGCGATGACCTTGGCCGCACCCGAAACTTTCGCCAGTTGTGTATGAAGGAGCCCGCTTGAGCCCTGCCCGAGCACGGCCACCGAGCCGCCGGGAATGTAGGGCGCTTTGCGCTGGCTGTACACCACGGTGTAGAGGCCAACGAAATTCGTCGCCGCCGCGAAGGAAACATTGTTGGGAATCTTGTAGGCCTCGGTTTCTTTTACCGCGATAAGCTCGGCGAAGGTGCCGGGAACCTCACGACCCCGCAGCCCGCCGTTCAGGCAAAGATTCGTAAGCGCCCGCATGCAGTAGTGGCATACTCCGCAAGCCGTCACCGGGTTGAGCACCACCCTGTCGCCAAGGGCCAGCCGCGTGACACCCTCGCCGAGGCTGATGACGGTGCCAGTGCACTCATGGCCCGGAATAACCGGAATGTTGGCGGGCATCTTTCCTGCCCAGATGGAAACATCGGTGCCGCAGATAGCCGATGTCGCGACATCCACAATCACCTCGCCGGGCCTAAGCTCCGGGTCGGGCTGTCCCCCCACCGTCATTTTATGTGGCGCTTCGAGCAATGCCGCTTTCATGAAAAACTCCTGATTTCGGGTATCGAATAATTGCAAAGAAAGAGAATAATACCGCCAAACGGGACAAGTCCCAAGGGGGCAACATATATGGTCCGTCCACATGATTGAGCGCCAAAAAAACGGGGGCGGCCCGTGGTGGACCGCCCCCGCTGGTGATGCTTTAGTGAATCTGGCCGCTATTCTGCGCCAGCCAGCTCTTTGAACTCTTCCATCGTGAGGAGGCGGTTCACCTCGAACGCCTTCTCTTTTACGTCCATCAGCAGGGCCATCATCTCTTCCTGGGTGGCCGTGATGCCGAGCTCTTCCAAGAACCAGACAATCGAGTCAATCCCAGAGCCTTTGCCGATAACGGGCTTGGGCTCGGTCTGGCCGACGAGGCCCGCGCGATAGGGCACGAGTTCGGTCGGGAAGTCGACGCCCGCGTTCTTGAGCCAGCTGACGATGATGCCGCTCTCGATGTCATAGAGCTTCTCGCCGACGATGCAGCGGTTCGGCGGAACAGCCACGTCCGCCAGACCGGTGACGAGACGCGAGACCTCGACCATTTTTTCGGTCTTGAGGCCCATGTCAACGTCATACATGGTCTTCATGGCGAGGGTGAGCTCTTCATAAGCGCAGTTGCCAGCGCGCTCGCCAAGGCCGGTGACCGAAGTCTGGGCCACCTGGCAGCCCGCCGCCATCGCCATCAGGGTGTTGGCCACGCCCATTCCATAGTCGTCATGGAAGTGGGGCTCAAACGGCGTGTCTGGGAACACCTCGCGCATTTTCTTGATCAGGTGGGGCACGGTGTGGGGCGCAAGGCCGCCAAAGGTGTCAACGATGGCGAGGGAGTCCATATGGCCCTCGGTCGCAACACGCTTGAGCATGGGGAGCACCCAGTCGAGCGGGGCGCGCGAGAAGTCGATCGGGAAAAAGCAGACATAGAGTCCGTTTTCCTTGGCATACTGCGTCGCCTTGATCGAAGTATCGATGGCCTTGTTGAGGTCCCACTTGTAGGCACGCTCGATGATGTGGGTCGAGCTGGGAACCTCCATGACAATGCCTTTGACGCCGGTATCGACCGAGCGCTTCACATCGTCAACCATGCAGCGTGCAAAGCTGAACACCTCGGTGTCCGAGCCTTCAAGGCGCTTGACAATCTCCTTGATGGCTTCCTCATCAGGCTTCGATACGACGGGCATACCAGCTTCGATGCGGTGAACACCCACCTCGGCAAGCGCCTCGGCGATGCGGATTTTATCATCCTTGGTGAAAAGAACGCCGGTCTGCTGCTCGCCGTCGCGAAGCGTTACATCGTGGAGCTTGGGGCTGGGATCAAAGTTCACCTGATCGCGGACTTCTTTGTCGAAATTCCAGGGACTGGTGAACCACATGTCTGTGTTCCAAGGCTCGCTCATTGCCCAACTCTCCTCTTTAAAAAAGTTATAAGACCCCGACGGACAGCGGCCCGAAAGCTACACTGCCCGCCGAGGAAGGAATGACTCGTTTACTCGAAACGCCCCTCGCCCCGCGATTTATGCGAGAAGTCGAAGAAGGGCGAGTCCTGGATGCACTCGTCGTAGTGCTGCATGCCAGTGAAGATAATCGGGCCGTCGGGGCCGACGAGGACGTTCTCCTCGAGGCGAACCGTCTGCGGCAGGCCCGCATGGCCAGCGAAGGTCTCGATGGCGAAGTACATGTTCTCTTTAATTTCCACCGGATAGTCGAGGCTGTAGGCCCGGCTAATCCACATGCCCTCATAGAGGTCGAGGCCGATGGAGTGGGCAAACTGCTGAAGCGTCACCGTGCCGTACTTATCGTCAGCGTACACGGGGAACTGCGAGGCAACGTCCTTGGTCGTCTTACCAGGCTTGAGGTTCTCAAGGCCTGCGTACATCGAGTCGTAAACCTCACGGTAGAGCGCTTTTTCGGTCTTCGTCCAGTCGCCGCCACATTTGAAGCAGCGCACATAGTCAACGAAGTAGCCGCCAGGACCGATAGCATTAATGTCCACGATTACCAGGTCGCCGTCGCGAATCATCTTGTCGGTGTGCCAACGACGGTACGGGCTGGTGTTACCGCCCGAGGCGACGATGATGTCGTAAACGAAGTCAAAGCCCTCTTCATAAAGCAGGTTATTGACCCACGCCGTGAGGTCGCACTCGCGAATGCCAGGCTTGAGCCATTCGTGGCGGAT
Organism: Nitrospinaceae bacterium; assembly: GCA_018669005.1. Lineage (NCBI taxonomy): Bacteria > Pseudomonadati > Nitrospinota > Nitrospinia > Nitrospinales > Nitrospinaceae > Nitrospinaceae bacterium. The sequence goes on along the minus strand of JABJAL010000072.1, from coordinate 378,269 downwards.
CTTCCACATGCAGGTGTCACCGATGGCCGAGCTAATCTTCAGGCACTCGATCTCCTCGGGGGTCTTGATGACGCGGGCCTCACTCATGGCCGGCCATGCGTTAACCAGATTCACACCCTTTTCGGTGAAGGCGCTGTAGGCCTGGAAGTCCATGATGTCGATACCAATGCGGCCACCCAGGTCTACTCCACCCTCTTTGAGAACATCGATAACCGAATCAACCATGCGGTTGACCATCATCTGCTCGGCCGTCTCGGACCATTTCCAGGTGATGGCGGGGCGGATGTTACCCTTGAGCCAGGGGGCGTCGATGCGAGCGCACTCAAAGTCGGAGCCAGCCGTCTCGAAGAGAACGGGGGTCTCCGCACCACGGCAAAGCACCGCATAGCGGATGAAGATATTGTTCTTCCAATTACCCTGGAAGACCGAGCAGGTGTAGCGGATGTTCTCGCCCTTGAACATGATGATGGCGTCCATGTCGTGCTTTTCCATCATGTCCTTGGCGCGCTGGAGCCTGTCCTTGCGCATCTGGTCGAAATCGACCCGGCGCTGCCAATCGCTGCCCGTCTGACTGAACACGCGGCGGGGCGACTGATAATGCTCCCGCTGCAGAAAATCCATCGGCATTCCCTGTTTGCTGAGGTCCACCATAGTGAACTCCTCCTTGAAAAGAATGTTGCGGTAAACGCAAAGTGCGGCCCTCTAGTGGGCTACATTTCACAAAATAAAAAATGACTTCCGGTCTTAGGCTAAATTTCTGATTCTCGCTTCTCCTTTTTTTTTGCCCTGTATTTCGCCTTCGGCGATATTATTTGGATGGTTTTTCGGCTCGCTAATTAATCCAGCGCCGCCAGCAGCGATAAGCGCCGCTCGGAGATGCTCTCCCTCGGCATCCATATGCTCGCGCATGGCAGCGCTCGCCGCCTCAGTGTCGCCCGCCTCAACAGCGGCTAGAAGCGCCTCATGCTTAGCAAGGGCCTCGTCGGGCTGGCCGGGGATGCCGATGATGCGGCGCTGGCTCTTTTCAATCAGGCCCGCAATGGCCTCCCAGAGCGTCAGTAAAACAGTGTTCCCTGCCGCCTCGGCGAGGGTGCGGTGAAATGCGATCCCCGAGTGGACAAACGCCTCCGAGGAGGATCTGCGCCCACGCATTTCATCGGTCAGGTTACGGAGCTTTTCAATGTCTGCCGCGCTACACCGCCCGGCGGCAAGTGGGGCTATCTGCCCCTCAAGCCCCCGACGAACCTCCCAGAGTTCAAGCAAGGTTTCCTGGCGCACATCGAGAAGGAACGAGAGGCTCTCTCTGATCGATGCGAGATAGGGATCGACGCTGAGATTTCTGAGAAAGGCGCCCTGGCCGCTTCGGACTTCAATGAGGCCGGTGGAGTCGAGGGTGCGAAGCGCCTCGCGCACCGACGCGCGGCCAATGCCTAGTGTTGCGGCTAGCTCACGCTCGGAGGGAAGCCTGTCGCCCGAACAAAGTTTCTTCGTCCGTATCAAGTGCTCAATTTGGGCGACAACGTCTTCATAGAGACGCGTTCTTTTGACCGGGCGGAGCAAGAATTCCCCTCCTGGGGCCGGGCTTGGTGGCCCGGAAAGAGTGTCCAAAATCTAAGGTCATTCGAAATGCTTCTGGTCAGGTGGTCTGACCAATACTATGGATACTCCCACATGTCAAGAAAATGTCCAAGATTTTTCCTGTATTTCGAGGCGGCCCGAATCAAAGTGCAATTCACCATCCGGCTCAGGCCGCATCAACACGAGAGGGCTTCTCTAAAATGTAGGCCCAGAAGACCAATCGCGCTCTTTTTTCCCACAGTCCTGAGGCGTATTGTTCCCCCTTAGGCCAGGGCCCTATAATGGGCTAAAGGATTGTTTTTCTAACACTCATTCGACAAAGGATAGATTTTGCCACCAACACCGAGTCTCTCAGCCCATCTTTTTGCATACGAGCCCCTCACTTTTGACCATCTCAAAACCACAGCGGAGGCCGGATATTGCCAGGTCGAGCTATGGGCGATGAAGCCCCATCTGGAATATGACAATCCCGGTGCGATTTCCCAACTCGACGAATGGCTCGAGGAGCTTTCCCTCAAAGCCGTCAGTTTTCACGCCCCGTTTTATGAACACTTCAATGCAGCGCGCGCCGGCAAATGGCTCTCCCTGTCCCATTCGGAGCCCGAAAAGCGCCTCGCCGCCATCACCCAGACCCAGACAGCCATGATTGCCATGGCGCGCCTAGGCGCCCGGATAGGCGTTCTTCATCCATCGGCCCCGGGTGCCGCCGGGGCGAGTGATAACCTCGATGGTTTTTGTCAGAGCATCGAGCAGCTGGCCCCCATTGCAGAGCATTTGGAGATGACGCTCGCGGTCGAGAACATCCCTTCACCGCTCGGAGGGGCTGCACAGATTGAAGCGCTGGTCGAGCGCATCGATCATCCGAATGTGCGCGTCTGCATCGATGCCGGGCATGCCCATCTCACCGAGGGCGAGGGTGCGGCAGAGGCCTTTAAGCGCCTCGCCCCGCTGGCCGCCGCCACCCATCTTCATGACAACGACGGCGAGAACGACGCTCACCTCATACCCGGAGAAGGAAAAACGCCGTTTCTTGCTCTGATAGATGCGCTTGAGGAAGCTGGCTATGAGGGACCGCTCACCTACGAGCTTCGCCGCCCGGAGGATGTGCCCTATGCCGAGGTGCTCGCGGAGCTCGGCCGCACCGCCACACTTCCCACACCAAGGGCCGGAGGCAGCGCGTGACGGATAGGGCCTTCCTCGATTCAGGCATTCCCCCCACAGGGGTGGAGCGTCTGATCAAACTCGCCGAGGAGGTCCTTGCTGCACCCGTGGTCGATACCTCGCCAATTACCGGAGACGCCTCGGGGCGCGCCTATATCCGCCTTCGGCATCCGAAGGCACGACCCCCTACTTCGGTCGGCATGATTCTCCCCGAGCCATTCGAGGAGAATGAGCTTCCCTTTATTAATGTGCAGGTCCATTTCCGCTCGGTTGGCCTGCCTGTCCCCGAAATTTTGGGCTCCAACCCGAGCGCCGGTGTGCTGCTTCTTGAGGATGGCGGCGAGCAAACGCTTGAGGATGTCTGGCAGGTAGGCGGATGGGAGACGGCTCGCCCTTATTATGAAGAATCGATCAATCTGCTGATAAACCTCCAAAACTCTCCTAATGACAAAAAGGACTGCATGGCACTCGGCTACGGGTTTGACGCTGCGTTGTTCGAGCGCGAACTGCATATGACCCGTCGCTGCGCCCTGGAGGCGCTTTGCGGCATGAATGCCCCCGAGATGGATTTCGCCAAGCCGTTTTCGGCACTGGCAAAAGCGCTTTGCGATTTGCCCTATGTGCTGACCCACCGGGACTACCACAGCAGAAATCTCATGGCGGCGAGCCCGAAGCTAGAGGCGGCGCAGCTCATCATTCTCGATTTTCAGGACGCGCGCCTCGGCCCGGCAACCTACGACCTGGCGTCCCTAGTTTATGACAGCTACGTTTCCCTCCCAGAGGCCGCCAGGGAGACGCTCATCGAGAAATTTTGGAAGGCATCTAATGCGCGAAATCTTTTTCCAGATCGCCCGGCGTTTGATCGCGCTCTTTCGCTTACAGCCCTTCAAAGAAACCTCAAGGCCATCGGCACATTCGCCTTCCAGAAAACAGAACGGGGAAACCCCCGCTATATCCGGTATATATCCTTGACGGCAGAGCACACGCGCCGTCACCTGTCTGCGCTGGCGGGCCTGGACGGCCTCGCCGAGCAGCTTGAACCCTATATCTGCGCCCTTGAGAATACGGAAGAAAAGGAGACAGTTAATTGAGCGGGTGGCCTTCATTTTTAAGCACCGATGTGGAACTTGGGCTCTACGACTTCATCTACCCAGGGGAGATCCCGGCCAACGAGGCTCGCATTGAAGCCACGTACCAAACACTGGATTCAGAGTCTGCCTATCGCCCGTTGATCGAAGAGGTGCAGGGCGAGCGGATGGTGGACAGGAGATTCGGGCGAGGCGAAATGTGCTTTGTCGCTATCCACAAGGGGTATATCGTCAGCTACATATGGGGCTCTCAAGGAAAGGTAGGCGTCGAGGAGATCTCCCTGGCCGTCAAAACCGCACCCGGCGAAATTTATCTCTACGACGCCTTCACCCTTGAGCCTTGGCGGGGCAAGAACCTCTACCCTTCAGTTCTTCAGCGGGCGCTTGAATATGGCAGAGACCTCAACCTCACACGCTCGACAATTTTCGTTGAGGCGAAGAACACACCCTCGATCCGGGGGGTCACGAAAGCTGGCTTCACGCTTTTTCAAAAGCTGTTGCTCAAAAAGATACTCGGATTCGGCAAGCCCAAGCTGATTCCACCATCGGAAGGACATGAGACCGCAGAATTCGTCCCGCTTTAGGGCCCGTATTGACGCTTCATATAACCGCGTTTAGTATTTGTGGGTTTTTTCTTACGGCGATTTTTACCAATCGCGTTTAAAAAATTACTGGAGAAAGAATGTCTTCATCGTGTTCCACGCCCACGCCTTGCTACACCGCGCCCAGCCCCTCGGGGAAAGAGCCGCTCCAGGTCTGCGTTCATTCCGCCGAGGAGGATTTTACCCGGCTGGCACCCGAGTGGCGCTCGCTGATGGAGGCCAGCAGCCACGCCCATCCCTTCTACGATCCGGCCTGGCTCGCCACCTGGTGGAAACACCTGGGCTCAGGGGAGATCCATATCTGCACAATCGGCAGACAAGGAGAGCCTCTGCTCGCCATTGCCCCGCTTACCCTTCGGGAAGACGGCGTCATGCGTTTTATCGGCGGCGAGGACCTGACGGACTACCTCGACATTATCGCCAGAGAGGGGGCCCACTTCGAGGCCTGGGGAGCACTACTTGAGTACTTGAATAGCTCGGCGGCCCCACCCTGGAAAGAACTCGTCCTCCACAGTACGCCCGAGGACTCGCCGACGGTAGCGTATTTCTCAGCGTCAGAGAACACCGCCACCATCGAGCCAGAAGAAGTGTGCCCGGTGATCACGCTTCCCGATTCGTGGGACGATTACACCGGCATGCTCGGCCAGCGCGAGGAGAGGGAGCTGCGCCGCAAGATCCGCAAGGCGAACATGGAGCCGGGCCTTGAATTTCACCGTACACTTGCCGAAAAAGAACTGGAAAACGATATCGAGGAATTCGTTCATCTTCACAAATTGAGCCAACCCGAGAAGGCAGATTTTTGGAACGAATCGCGGCTAGCCTTTTTCAAGAACATGTCGAGGGAAATGCTCGATCGCGGATGGCTTGACCTCAGTATCATGCGCGTGGACGACCATCCTGTTGCCGCGAACTTCTCTCTCGACTACGGGGACCGAATTTATCTTTACAACTCAGGCTTCGATCCGGGCGAGCGTGAACTGAGCGCGGGCCTTGTTCTGCTCGCACAGAATATCGAGCAAGCCATCCAGGCCGGGCGCACCTCGTTCGACATGCTGCGGGGCGATGAGCCTTACAAATACCGTTTCGCGGCCAAGGATGAGGCCATCAAATGCATCCGATTAACCCGGGAGGGCGCATGAGCCCCGATCAGCCGCTTCGCGCTGCGCTGCTCTCCATGCATACCGACCCGGCGAGCACGCTGGGCGGGGACGTAACCGGCGGCATGAACGTTTACGTCCGCGAGGTGGCAAAAGCCCTGCCCGCCCTCGGGGTGGAGGCCGACGTTTACACCCGGGCCGAGAGCGGAGAGCTTCCGGTGGCCGAGGAACTCGCGCCGGGGGCCTACCTCGTACGCATACCTGCCGGCCCGCTAGAGAGTCTCGACAAAAATCTTCAACTCCAATTTACAGAAGCTTTTGCCTCTGGCATCAACCATTTCGCGGACAAAGAAGGCCTCGCGTACGGGGTCATCTCATCGCACTACTGGCTCTCTGCCGTGGCCGGAAAGACGCTTTCTAAAAATTGGGGCGTTCCACTGGCCCACAGATTTCACACCATAGCGGCTCGCAAAAACGATTCCCTCCCCGGCGGCAAGGGCCGGGAGAGTGTGGAAAGGATCCTCGCCGAGAATAAAATTGCCGGTGAGGCGGATGCCCTCATTGCCTCATCCACTGCCGAGGCCACTGACCTGAGAGAAAAACTGGGCGCCGAGGAAACGAAAATTTTCCAGGTGCCCTGCGGGGTGGACACCGAGCGCTTCACACCAATGCCCCGGGCCGAGGCGAGGGCGACTCTGGGCCTGAGCAGAGATGAAAAAATCATACTCGCCGCCGGAAGAATCGAGCCGGTCAAAGGACTCGACAGACTGGTGGAGGCGCTTGCCGCCATCAAGAAGAGCCATCCCGATATTAAGGTGCGCGTCATACACATCGGCGGAGAAACAACGGAAGAAAACAGAACGTCCCAAGGATTATCCCCTGGGGCCTTCTCCTCTACGGCACAGCGCGAGGAAGTAAGTCGTATTCTCGATATCGCGAATGAGGCAGGCCAAGCCAGAGACTTTCACTTCCTCGGGGCAAAATCTCAGGAGACACTTCGAGCTTACTACTCGGCCGCCGATGCGCTGGCGGTTCCTTCGCGGTACGAAACATTCGGCCTCGTTGCGCTTGAGGCCGCCGCTTGCGAGCTTCCGGCAGTAGCGTTTGATGTCGGCGGGATATCGAGCAATATCGAGACTGGAAAAACAGGGTATATTGTACCCGACGGCGACAACATTGCCTTTGCCGAGGCGATGATGAGAATCATCGACTCGGCAGATGAAAAAAAACGTTTAGGAAACATGGCCCGGAGCCGAGCCGAGAGCCTATCGTGGTCATCGGCTGCAGAGGCGGAAATCCGGATTTGGGAAAAACTTATTCAGCGGCGCGGCGGCGCAGCATCTGCCGCCGACAAAGCGGCCGACGCCGCGAGCCCCCCAGGGGTTCCGGCCTAAGAAAATGGAGATAGCGTTTTGAGCCGATCAGAATTCACGAACATTATCGTTGTAATGGCCCACCACGATGACGCCGAACTCGGCGCCGGTGGAAGTATCGCCCGCTGGGTTGCAGACGGCGCGACTGTGCGCACCATTATCTGCACCAACGGCGACAAGGGCACTAAAAAAGACATTCCTCCCTACAAGCTCACTGAAATCCGTGAAAAAGAGCAGCTTGCTGCCTCCAAAGCGCTCGGGGTGAAGGAGACGATATTCCTCCGCCATCGAGACGGAGAGCTTGAAGACACGAGGGCTTTCAGGAACCAGATTGCGTTTCTCATTCGCCACATCAAACCCGACACCGTCGTGGTACACGACCCCTGGCTGCGCCACTACTCGCACCCCGACCATCAGGCCGTGGGCCACGCGACATTCAAGGGCATTATCTATGCGCGCGACCACCACTTCCTACCCGAGATGACGTGGGCAGGCATCAAGGCCCACCACACGAACGCGCTGCTTTATACGCGCTCGGATAACCCGAATTTCTTCGTCGATATCTCGGAGACCATCGGCAAAAAGATCAAGGCCATCAACGCCCACAAAAGTCAGATTCACAACCCTCGCGCCATGGAAAAGAGGGTGCGCATCCGGGCAGAGGAGCGCGGACAAATATCGGGCCACCCGATGGCCGAGGATTTCATGATTAAAAGAATGCGCTAGTCCACTTCGATAGCCGTACGCCCTGAACAGGTCGAGACCACTATGCCGCACAGCAAATGGACGCCAGAGGAGAAGGCCGGCTCCCACATCATGGCCGGTTTTCCCGGCAGGGCAGCCCCGGCCTCTTTGCTAGAGCGTATCCAAGCGGGGCGGGTCGGTGGCGTCATTTTATTTTCAAGAAATATCGAAAGTGCACCGCAAGTCATCGAGTTAACCCACTCCCTCCAAAAAGCCGCCGCAGATGGCAAAAAGCCGCCGCTGCTCATCGCCATTGACCAAGAAGGCGGCCGCGTAAGCCGCCTATCGGCGGATTTCACTATCTTTCCCCCGGCGCGGGTTCTTGGGCGTATTGGCGATCTCGACCTCATATCCCGATGCGCCCGAGCGACGGCAACCGAGTTGCGCGCCGTTGGCATCAACACCGATTTCGCACCCGTTTATGACATTCTCACCAACCCCGAATGTGAAGTCATCGGGGATCGCGCCTTCAGTGAAGATGCCGAAACTGTGGCTCAGATGGCTTCAGCGGCAGCGACGGGTCTGCAAGCGGGCGGCGTTGCCGCCTCGGCCAAACATTTTCCCGGCATCGGAGACATGGCGCCCGACCCACACGAAACGCTTCCTTACTCCAATCTTTCTATTGAGGATTTACGGGCGAGGGAACTTATCCCCTTCCGGGCGGCCGCTGGCGTCGCCAGCGTGATGATAGCCCACGCGATTTATGAGCAAATTGATCCCGAGCGGCCCGCGAGCCTCTCTCCTCGATTCATGAAGACACTCCTTCGCGATGAACTGGACTACGTCGGTGTGGCAATTACGGACGATTTGGAAATGGGCGCCATTGACGACCCGGTGGGCGCGGCACCCGAGGCTCTCGCGGCGGGGGCCGACATTGCGCTGATTTGTCACTCGGAAGATGTACAGGAGCGGGCCCATGAAGAAATTAAGCGGGCCCTACAAGAAGAAGCACTCCCCGCCGCCGAAGAAAATATCTCTCTTGACCGGATAGCCAGGATGAGGAGCACATACGCAATAGCTACCCAAGGGGGGCCAGGAGATCTCGAAAAACAGCATAAAAATAGCGCATTTCTCGTGGGCTGCGAGGCCCACCGCGCCTTGTTGGATGAAGCCATTAGCCGGGACAATGACCGGGCGCCGTCTTAAAACCTTCATGCACAAAACTCATTGTCAGCTTGAGGACCTTAGTCTTTTCAAAAAAAAACCCAAGAACTTTTCAAGACTAACACCATTGTTGTATTATTTATGATGTCGCTGGAGATTATGTTTTTTTGATAATTAAGGTTATAATTTAATGAATGGCCATTCTCGACTCCCTTTAAAGGGCGCACCTTCACACAACTAGGCGGGTGATGCGTTGGCGAATATTCTCGTAGCCGACAAAGATGAAACTATGCGAGGACTCATGGACGTATCCCTGACCCGGATCGGCCACACTATCCGTTTATCCGATTCCGGAGAGAAAACCCTTGAGTTAATCCGGGAGGAGAAATTCGACCTCGCCATCATCGATTACACCATGTCCGACATGGGCGCGATGGATATCCTGCAAAGCCTGACTGAGAACGACGATGAAATTCCGCAGATGATGATATTGAGCGCCAAAAGCACGGCGGACACTATCAGGGAGTGCATCGAGGCGGGAGCAAAGGATTACGTCGTCAAACCGTTTAACCTTCCCGTTCTCATCGAGCGGATTGAAATCCTTCTCAAAAAAGCGGACTCCTAATACCCTACTCAAGAAAACCGGGGCAATTTCCTTTCCTTACACGTTGAAGCGCACGTGCATGATCTCACCGTCCTGGACTTCGTAGTCTTTTCCCTCTATGCGAAGCACCCCTTTGTCTCGGGCCGCCGCCATTGAACCTGCCGCCACGAAGTCGTCATAGCCAATCACCTCTGCCCGGATAAATCCGCGTTCAAGGTCCGAGTGGATGCTTCCCGCCGCTTTGAGGGCCGAGGTGCCCCGCCGAATCGGCCAGGCACGCACTTCGTCCTCCCCAACCGTCAAGAAACACTCAAGCCCCAAAAGGGCGAAAGAGGCTTGTATCACCCGGTCCCTCGCAGGGCGCTCTAATCCATAGTCAGCGAGAAAAACCGCCTGCTCCTCCTCGTCCAACTGCGCAAGCTCCTCCTCAAGTTGCGCGCCAACCACAACAGGGGGAGCCTCACCCTCGGCCGCCTCGACACCCAACGCCCCTGCCGACTCACCTATTTTATCCTCACCTACATTGAGAACGGCCAGTACGGGCTTGGCCGAAAGAAAGCCGTACCCTCGGAGCAGGGTCTGCACTTTTTCAGGCAAATCCTGGGCGAGAATCGAAACACCCTCTTCAAGAGAGGTTTGGATTTTTTCCAACACCTCGAATTCGGCCGCCTCGGCCGGATCTTTTTTCTTCGCCAACGATTTTTTAAGCCGTTCCACCCGTCGTTCGACAACAGAAAGATCACGCAAAATGAGGTCGAGCCGCATGTCACCCAAATCGCGAGCAGGGTCCACGCTCTGCCTCGGATGGGGCACCCCCGGATCGTCAAAAGCCCGCAGCACCAGCAAGAGAGCGTCCGCCCCCTCAAGTGCCTGGGGGATGCTCTCCTCGGCCGATGTGGATGCGCCATCTCGCCCCTCGCCAAGGCCAGGAACATCGGCGAACTCAACCGTGGCATAGGTCGTTTTTTTCGGCTGAAACATTTCGCTCATGGCATCAACGCGCGGATCGGCCACACGACCAATACCGACGTTCACCTGAGAGGCGCCGTAGCCTCCCGTGTTCGCCTCACCACCTGTGAGCGCATTAAAAAGAGTGGTTTTCCCACTCGAGGCAATTCCGATAATTCCAATTTTCAAAGACTCAACCCCCAAAATGAAAACAGACAACAACTGCCGGGAGACTACAGAAACTTTTCCAAGGGGTCAAAATAAGCGGAGCATGGCGACCCGAAGCCGAACCGGCCCTTAGTGGTTCACGTAAATCGGGCTCGACCAGGCCTGGCCGCCATTGAGCTGAAGCACACGCACCCAGTAGGGGTTGCACCCCGGAGGGATTTCCTCATCAGTGAAGGCAAATTGCGCGCTCCAGTCTTTCGAATGGCTCGATACCTCGCTCACTTGAACTTGAATGTTCACCCCGCCGCCGGGCACATAGTGCGGCTCGTATCCAATATCATCGAGGGGCACCCGAAATCCCACGACATCACTGAAGAAGCTGAGTTCGGCTCCCGGTGGGGCGTCCACGTCTAGCATGACGCCGTCCGGGTCCCCTGAGGTGAACGTCTGAAAGCGAAGCACCTTGTTCGATACGCGCTGAACGCTGTCGTCCCACTGATCGAGGGCGTAGGGGGCGTAGGTGACGATGCTTCCCTTATCAAGAGATATCCCACCGCGCCAGTTTACTTTTTTGTCCCTTCCACTCTTCTGTGTCACACCGCTCCACTGCACCCGGATGCGACGCGAGCCCTTCTTTTCGGTCGGGGGGTGATTCACCGGGAACCGATAGATAGTCTCAAGGCCACGCTTGAGTTCGACATCGAGCAGCGGCGCGGTGCCGTGGACCTCGACTTTGATGGTGGGTGGCCCCGCGCTTGGAATTTCCTCGCCCATCCAGGCCTCTCCACAAGCCGTCTTGAGGAATATGCGCTCGCCGTTCGTGCCGTAGGTACGCCGCGACTGCATGGCGTCCCAGACCGCCTCGCGAGAGAGCTCTTTGGCGTAGAGACCGAGCAGGCCGCCCATGACATCAAACGTGACGACGTTGTTCGTCCGGCGATTGGGATAGACGAGCCCCTGCCGGCCGGTGTGATCGTCGCTTCCACCCGTGATGCCCACCTTGAAGCCTCGCTCAAGGGCCTCCTCGATCAGCCACTCAAAGGTGCCATGGTGCGAGTGGGCCTCGATAAGATGAACAAACTCCGGATCATAATAATCAAGGTTGCAGGCCCGACCGCCGATATGTGCAACCGACATGACATCCTTGCGCCCCCGGAAGGTTTTCCAGAGCTCCGAGATGGGAAACCTATCCGTATCAACATCAGAAAGATCGTCAATGCGCGCGTGCGAGCTTCGGTGAATTTCTGCATCATCGCCCGAAAAATAAATATTGTAGTCGCCCCCGCCCGAGCGCAGCCCCGACCATTCGTAGCCGAGTATGGTGACGAAGCGGCCCGGCTCATTGAAGGCCCGGGTCTCGCGTTTTACCTCCTCCCAGTCCTGTATTCGGACACGGAAGTCGTTTCCCTGCCAGGCGGCGAAATCCACCCCGGCCTTATCACGGGCGAAGCGGAAATACTCCTCCACCGTGCCCGTCCCGACGGTGGAGCGGGTCTGACCGTGCATGTCACCCCAGAAAAGAGAGAGTTCATCCTCGCTCTGCCGTGGGCAAATTGGCGGCCCCAGCGCAGCGAGCCCAAGCGAGTCCTCCACCCGGAGGCGATAGGGGCCCGAGCCGTTCAGGCGAACGCCCGGCACCCGGCACACCCCGCCATCAGCTTCTTTAAGTTCCGCTTCCTTAGGGATGTGATCTGCTTCCTCGCCCGCCGATATGCTTTTTAAAATGCGAACCTTGCCCTGGAATTCCTCAGCGGGATTTCCCCAGCTATCCACCGCCCGAACGAGCACTTCAAACGGCTCGCCCTTAAGCGGGCGCTGCGGGTAAACCAGATGCCAGGTTTCGGGAGCCCCACCAACCACACGAAGCTCGGGGTTTTCGGTCAACTCGTAAAAATAGTTTGCGTTAAAAGTGTCCACGACCACCTTCAGGGTGTGGCGTGCTTCGGGATAGGTCTGGGCGCGGATGCCGGGGCCGCCGCCGCTGGTGTCGCCGAGGATGACTTCGACAATATCGCCGAGGCACAAATACCCCCTGGCCACCCGGACGCAAATAGCCGTTCGCCAGTCGTCTATGTAGCCCTGCTCAAGATAGGACAGGGCAAGCCCGACATCGGGATTCGAGCAGCTTGCTGTCACGTAGCCCGAGGCCGCGGAATCGGTGAACTGGGGAAGCTCCATGTCGCAGGCAAGGCGCTTGCAGATAAGGATGCGCCCCCCCTCGTCGGTGCCGTACTCCCCGGCGGTGTAGATAATTTTGCGGGTGTAGAAGCTGCCGGCCACAACATCCGTATCAGGCTCGATACGGGCCGTGCCCACATCGAAGCGATATGGATCGAGGCGCTGGTCCATGAACGGAGTACTCCCCGCAGGAAGAAGAAAAAATTTCGGTGGCTGGCAGCCACCGCACTAGGAATGATTAATTAAAACTACGCCAGCTCGAAACGGCGGGCGCCGGAATCTTGTGCGAATTCGCGCGCCTCATCGATAAGGCGCGCAAAAATATGATCAGAGGCCTCGCTGTCGCCGTATCCGTAGGCCGACATGGATTCGGGGTGCCACTGAACACCGAGAACAAACCGACACGAGGTGCATTCAATCGCTTCAATGACCCCGTCGGTGGTTTTCGCCGTAATGCGCATGCCGGAGCCGAGCTCTTTGACGGATTGATGGTGGTGGCTGTTCACGTTGTAGGGGCCAGACCCAATGGTGGCCTCCAGCGCAGAGGAAAGCACTTCAATCGGGTGGTACGTATAGGTTTCTTTTTTGGGGTCTATTGGGACATGAGAAAGCGGCTCCTCAAGCTGCGCAACAATGTCCTGAACCAAGGTTCCACCGGCGGCAACGTTTACCGCCTGCATTCCCCCGCATATTCCCAAAATTGGGACATCGCGAGAAAGAGCACCCCGGCACAACGAGAGCTCAAAATTGGCCCGCTTATCGTTCGCAGGGCCGCATTCAGGTATACGCCGCTCGCCAAATAATTCAGGGTCAATGTCGTGGCCACCACCCGAAATAACAAGCGCATCAAAAACATCTATAAGAGCTAGGGCGTCGCTTTCATCTTCAAGCGAGGGCAAAAGAATGGGAATCCCACCCGCCTTGGTAATGGCCAGAACATATGCGTCCATCAAAGTATGGCGGTCACGCTCGACAGGCTCTTCGGGAAATTCTCGTTGATTTAAATCACAAGTGATGCCAATCCGGGGACGAATCATGAGTCAATACCTTTGATGCCAGTTATGAAAAATCCAAGATAATCTATAACCATTCATACATCCTAAGGATTTCACATAAAAAAACAACCACCACAAATTTTAAAAAGTAACGTGGATCACATCCTCATCTACGGTCTATATTGGTCCCCTGACAAGAGGAGACGAAAATTGTGTTTCGTTTGTATCTGACGCGCTTGGTGCTGCCCATCGTATTTGTAGTGTTGATGATTTCAATACCTTTCATATGGTTTCCTGAAATGGGCTCGCGCCCCAAAACCACGCCAGCCGCCATGGTCGCCGGACAATCGACCACCCCGCAAAGCAAGAGCGCCCCTCGAAACCAGACACCCTTGCAGCGGGTCATGGTATTAGGATTTATGCTGATATTGATTTCGATCACCGTGGGAGGGGTAATGCTTTACGGCATCACGCGCCGACAAACGCTGAGTTTTGGGAGGAGATTCGCCCCTAAAGAGGGGAAAAAGAAAAAGACCGACGACACGCCTTCCTCTTAAACCGAATTTTCCTCCTGAAATTTCTTTATCTCATTTTCACTGTAGCCAAGCTCCGAGAGAATCTCCTCGGTGTGTTCTCCCACAAGTGGGGCTGGTCGTGAAAAATCAAGATCACCTTCGCTGAATTCAATCGGAGAGTTTGGAAACAGGGCCGGCCCGGCAGTCGGATGCACCACCTCGATAAAAGCCTCTGGAAAACGCTCCTTCATTTGCGCCACATCGTTGATGGCGCTTACCGTGACACCCTGAGGAATGAGTTCAGCCTCCCACTCCCCGGTGGTCTTTTCCATCAAGATATCCTCGAGCACCCCTCGCAAGGCATCCTCGTTCTCGACGCGATCCTGGTTTTCTGTGAAACGGGGATCGCCCGCCAGTTCGGGGCGGCCCAGGGCTTCCACCAACACCCGGTAGCGATTTGTGTTCGATATCGCAACAAAAATGAGACCGTCCCGCGTCCGATAGCCCGAAAATGGGGAGACGACCGGGTGCGAGAGACCCTCGGGCTCCGGTACCTTGCCCTCAAAACTGTGCCGGGCAACAGGGTTTTCCATGATGTTGACAGTCGAGGCCAGCATCGAGGCATCAACGCGGCGGCCCTCGCCGGTGCGCTCTCTTTGCCAGAGCGCCGAGAGAATCCCTGAGAGCAAAAAAAGCCCGCTCGTGATATCGACAATGGACACGCCGACCCGCACCGGCGGGCCGCCCACCGGACCAGTCACGCTGATGAGGCCACCTGCGGCCTGCAAAAGACTGTCGAACGCCGGGCGCTTGGCTGACGGGCCCCGCTGGCCAAAGCCCGAGACTGCGCCGTAAATGAGCCCGGGATTTTCACGGCGAAGCACGTCATAACCCACACCGAGGCGGTCCATGACGCCCGGCAGATAATTTTCCACCACCACATCCGCCGAGCGGGCAAGGCACTTGAACACCTCTATGCCACCAGGGCTCTTGAGGTTGACCGTAATCGAGCGCTTCCCGCGGTTCAGGCTCATGAAATAGCTGCTCTGGCCCTCTTTGAAGGGGCCGATGGCGCGGCTGTCTTCTCCGCCAGGGCGCTCCACCTTGATAACATCGGCGCCATAGCCCGCCATATACAGCGACACTATCGGCCCGGCATTGAATTGGCTGGCGTCGATGACCTTGAGCCCATCGAGAATTTTCATGGAATCTTCAGGCAAGACTATTCAGGATTAGCGCTTTTTGCCCTTGGGGGCTTTCGACGCTTTTTTCTTTGTAACTTTCTTTTTTGTGGGTTTTTTCTTTGCAACTTTTTTCTTCACAACTTTCTTTTTCACCATCGCTTTTTTCTTTGCAACTTTTTTCTTCACAACTTTCTTTTTGGCTGTTTTTTTTGCCGCCGCCTTTTTCTTAACGACCGTCTTTTTCTTTACAGCCGTTTTTTTAACGGCCTTGGTCTTAGCCACCGCAGGTGCTTTTTTTCTTCTCCCCTTCGACTTCTCCTCCTTAGCCACCTCTATTTCCGGCTCATCTGGTTTTCTTCTGCCCGTCACCAAACGGAAAGCATATCCGACAACCATCTCTTCATCATCGTTTAAACCCATCTCCTGGAGCACCAACTCCACCGGTGAGCCTGGAGAGAGCATGGACCGATACCCATCCCATCCAATGATGAGAGAGTTAATCTTGATGCCTTCCTCAAGAAGTATCACCGCTGAGGCACGCTCACGATCTCCCGCCCCCTCGGCTGTCTCCCGCATGATAGTCGCTGAGAGAATCTTCCCCCTGCCGCTCAAATTGGTTGTGCTCGTGCTTCGTGGGCAAAACGGATTATCGCAGGTGGCTTTTTGGCCCATCTTCGGGAAGAAATGCTCCTCGCACTCCTCACAAACGGAGCCTATTAGCGTCGGCTTTTGACGTGCATTGGTTGGAATGGTGAAAACATCCCGCATGAAAGGGACAATATTCTTGTGAGTGCCGGGAACATAGAGCCGTAAATTATCTGAGGATGTATTCATTCGGTATCCTGGTTGGACGGGGCTATAGCCAAATTGCCAAAATCAGGACCATATAATTATAATAATACAAATAGCTATACTTACGCTTCAATATCTACCAATTTCTTGGCTTAAATCTTGGCGGGAAGGTAACAAGGTGGGGCGAGAGTGTCAATATAAGGTATCAACACCTAAAAATTAGCTATTTTTAATGAAAGGCAAAACATTTACAATTTTTTCTCTACTAAAATATTCATTCCGTGCGATTCATCCTTAGCTGCAGCAAATCTAATCGACGACGGTTCGACTCACAATGAAACGAGAGACTCTCTAGCTTGGTGACCATATCTTTGGACACCTTCTGGGTGGAGTCCCGCTCCTCGCGAATCAGAGCATTCACATCCTGCAGCAATTCTAAAAGCTCTTTCATACGGAATTTCCCCCCAACGGCTCTATCAAATGTTCTCTGATTATACCAAGAAATAGATCCAGATTATAGGACTCTTGAGCCTCGATGTTGACCTGAAATTCAGAACCATCCGGACTCAAGACAAGAAAATAGCCGTGTTTTTCATGCAGGAACGATGAGGAAAATTCCCGGAATTGCTCAGGAGAGAACTCGGGAAAAACGCGCGACAAGGAAAGAAGCGGCACCGTCACCTGAACATCGCTCACCCCGAGAGACAAAATCAGGGCGGGAAGATCGCCCCCCTCGCGGTCACGGATGTTCATCGAAACATCGCCAGACTCAAGCTCTTCCTCCTCAAGCATAGGGGAGAACTGCCTCAACTCCCCGCGCAGCTCGGCAAACAACTCCTCGGCACGACCCACGACCCGAGGTCCTGTGATCCGGGGGCTCTCGACACTGGAGATGTCCACCTCATTTCCACCCTGCTCTTGGATGATAAGCAAAATATCTGTCATACGCCCCAGCGTCTCATTTATCTTGTCCAGCCGCTCCCCATTTTGGGCCAGCCGCCGCCTGATCCCATAAAGGGAAAACGGTAACATCGCCCAGACGATGAGAAAGAAAATCACCAGCGAGGCCAGGAGCAGAAAAAACGGGCTCGAAAGAATTTCAAACATCGGGTTTTGCATATCGTTTCTATTCCTTACTTAAGATCGCCAAAAAAGCCTACACCAAACCCGCAGGGCAAAATAGATGTCCCCTGCTGTAATACAGCCCTTCCGAACCTCCCGGCTTGACCGCTCAAATCGGGCGCGCGTATAGTCTGGATCTACCCTGAAATGGAGACACGGGGAGATGACATCGCCCGAAAAACCCATTGATAATACTCGATTTTTGCGGAATTTACCTTCCGTCGATGAACTGATGGATGAGTTGCGCCAAGAAGCAGATGGCGAGGCCATTGGGGAGGCCTCAGGGGCCGCCCTGGCCGAGGTGGCGCGCGAGGCCATCGAAATCGAGCGGCGCCGCATTCTGGCTGGTGGAAGCATCGATAATGGCGACCCCAGTGATATCAGGGCAGCGCTTCGAGACAATATCATCAAGGAAACCAAAGCGCTTCACGCCGCCAGCCGAACCCCCGATCTTCGCCATGTCATCAACGCCACTGGCATCGTCCTGCACACCAATCTCGGCCGCGCCCCGCTGAGCGAGGCCGCCTGCGAGGCGCTACTCGCGGTCTCCAAAAGCTACTCGAATCTCGAATACGATCTTGAAGCAGGCCACCGAGGAAGCCGAGCCGGTGCAATCGAATCGCTCCTTCAAAAACTCACCGGCGCCGAGTCCGCCGTTGTCGTAAACAACAACGCCGCCGCCGTCATGTTCGCCATTCGCTTTATGGCCGAGGGCAAGGAAGTTGTCATTTCCAGGGGCGAGCTCGTCGAGATCGGCGGCTCGTTTCGTATCCCCGAGATCATGGCCCAGAGCGGGGCACAAATGGTCGAGGTGGGCGCCACCAACAAAACCCACCTTGCCGATTATGAAAAAGCCATCGGTCCCAATACCGGCCTCCTCCTCAAGGCCCACACCAGCAACTACCGCATTATCGGCTTCACCGAAGAAGTGCCCCGCGAGGCGCTCGCCGCCCTTGCTGGTGAGAGGGGCATCCCGTTTCTTGAGGATCTGGGTAGCGGCTGCCTCATTAATCCGCCCGGCATCCCGCACGAGCCCACGGTGGCTGCCTCGGTCGCGGCTGGCGTGGATGTCATTACATTCTCGGGCGATAAGCTCATGGGCGGGCCGCAAGCGGGCATCATCGTTGGCAAGGCCGCCTGGGTGGACAAGCTCAAGAAACATCCAATGATGCGGGCGCTGCGCCTCGACAAGCTCACCCTCGCGGCGCTTGAGGCCACGCTCAGAGCCTACCTCGACCCGGAGCGTGCCATGCGCGAGGTCCCTGCACTCAGAATGCTCTCAGAGGACGCCACAGCCGCCGGTGGCCGGGCAAAAGCGCTGCTAGAGGCGATGGGAGGAAAAATCGCCGGGTGGCTCCGCGCCGAGATGATCGATACCGTGGGGCGCGTGGGAGGCGGCGCGATGCCGACCGCCGAGCTAAAAAGCTGCGCCCTGGCTCTGTCTCCCGAGGGGATATCCGCAGGCAAGCTCGACACCCTGCTTCGGAAAGCGGCGCCGCCAGTTGTCGCCCGCATTCATGAAGACCGCCTCCTGCTCGACATGAGGTGTGTCTCGGATGCCGAGATCGAACCGCTGGCGGAAATAATCAAAAAACTGGCCCAAAAGGCCGATTAACAAAAAAATCAAATTATCGTGCCACACTTTCGGTGGCTTGTTTTATTTTCTTGTATGAACATCAAGGAGCGCTACCATGCCCATCGTGAATTCCGGCGGAGTGGACATCGACTATGAAATCCTGAACGCGGACTCCTCAGCGACACCCGTATTCTTTATCAGCGGGCTGGGCGGCGGTCGCGAATCGTGGCCCCTTCAGGCCGAGCCATTCTCGAAAGAGCGCCCCGTCGTTCTTCACGACCATCGGGGAACCGGAAAAAGCGCCAAGCCCCCTGGTGTCTATAGTGTGCCGAACATGGCGGGCGATGTGGTAGCCATCATGGACGATGCCGGAATCCCCAAAGCCCACCTTGTCGGAAGCTCGACCGGCGGGGCGATTATCCAGATCATGTGCATCGATCATCCTGAAAAGGTGCAGAGCGCGGCCATCACCAGCTCGTGGCCCAAGTCCGACGCTTTTTTTATCCGTCAGTTCACGATGCGCAAAAAAATCCTGCTTGAACTCGGTTGGGATGACTACACGCGGATATCGGCCCTCTCGCTTCATTCACCCAAATTTTTCACCGACAATTTTTCCCGGATTGAGGACAAGGAAAACCTCATGATCAAAAACGCGCCGCCCGCCGAGATCATGGCCGAGCGAATCGACGCCATCATCGCGCACGATCAAATCGATCGACTGGGCCAAATCACGGCGCCCACCCTCGTCGCCGTGGCACAGGACGATGCCTGCACCCCGCCCTACTACTCGGACCAGCTGGTCAGTAAAATACCGGGGGCCGAGCTTCACGTTTTCGAGTGGGGCGGCCATTTTGTCTACCTGGCGAACACCGAGGAATTCAATCGCGTGATTCACGCGTTCATCGAAAAACATGACGGCTGAAAAAAAGCCCATCAACATGGATAAGCATTCGTGAAACACATCATCATCGGCACGGCTGGCCACATCGATCACGGGAAGACCTCCCTCGTGCGTGCGCTGACGGGCACCGACACTGACCGGCTAAAAGAGGAAAAAGAGCGCGGCATAACGATTGAGCTTGGATTCGCCCAGCTCGACATCGGCGAGTTGAGCGCGGGCATCGTAGATGTGCCGGGCCACGAGCGTTTCGTGAAGAACATGCTCGCAGGCGCTGGCGGAATCGATCTGGTTATCCTCGTCATCGCGGCCGATGAGGGAGTGATGCCCCAGACGCGGGAGCACTTGGCCATCTGCCGCCTTCTTGGAGTGAAGGCCGGGCTCGTCGCGCTGACCAAGTGCGACCTGGTAGAGGCAGACTGGGTTGAGCTGGTCACGGACGATCTGGCGGATTTCGTTAAAGGCACATTTCTAGAGGGCCAGCCCGTGGTGCCTGTGTCCTCGTCAACGGGCGCGGGCCTTGATGAACTCCGAGACGAGATTGTCCGGCTCGCAGAGAACACCGCCACCAAAAGCGGCGAGGGTATTTTCCGGCTACCCATCGATCGGGTATTCACCATGAAAGGGTTTGGCGCGGTTGTTACCGGAACTTTGTTCAGCGGGGCGGTTCGCGTGGGCGAGCGCGTGCAGATATTCCCCGGAGATGCCGAGGCTCGCGTGCGCGGCTTGCAGGTGCATGGCGAGGCGGTCGAGGAGGCTGTTGCCGGAACGCGCACCGCCGTCAATCTCCAGGGCGTCGAGCGAATGGATATCGAGCGCGGCGGTGTGCTGGGCCGCGCAGGCGAGCTAAAGGCAACCTATATGCTCGATGTGCGCCTTGAACATATCCCCGACGCTCCTCGGCCGCTCAAGACCCGCGACCGGGTGCGCTTCCACACGGGCACCTCGGAGGTCATGGGCCGCATCTCGGTCATCGGAGCCGAGACCATTGAGCCCGGCGAGAGCGCCTTTGCACAAATTCGTCTTGAGGCCCCCGTCTCCGCCCTGCCGCGCGACCGCTTCGTTATCCGAAGCTACTCGCCTGTTGTCACCATCGGGGGGGGCGAGATTCTCGATGTTGCCCCGAAAAAACACCGCCGCCTTCGTGTCTCATCGATGGCGCATTTCGATGCGCATCTGGGCGCCGATGAGACCACCCGTCTCCAGCTTCTTCTGGCCGATGCGGGCCCTGCCGGAGCTGATGTTGCCACTCTCACCGGGCGGCTCACGCTGACCCCCGATGAAATTCGCACACAGCTCGCCGCCCTTGCCAAATCGGGCCGGGCCCGAATCGTCGAGGCCGAAACGAGCCTTACGCTATCGAAGGCGCATTTCACCGCTCTTCAAAACGCCATCACCGACTTTCTCGCCGAATACCACAAGACCAACCCGCTTAAACCCGGCGCCCCGCGCGAGGAGGTTCGCGGCAAGGGAGGCGGTGCGGGCGAGCGGGCCTTCGCAGCGGCACTCAAGACGCTGGTCCATGCAGGAACCCTCATCGAGGAAGGCGCGCAACTTCGACTCGCCACCCACGAGGTAAAAGTCGGGGAAGATCTGGCGAAGGTAAAAACGAAGCTGGAAGATTTTTTCAAATCAGCAAACTTTCAGCCACCGGTGCTAAAATCAGTTTTCAGCGAGGCCAGCGTACCCGAGGGGCCGGGCAAGGCGGCCATGCAGGTTCTCGTGGACGAGGGGGCGCTCATTCGCCTAAAGGACGACCTCATCTACCACAAGGATGCGGTGGACGGGGCAAGATCGCGCCTTGAGAGCTATCTGGGCGAGAACGACAACATTTCGGCCTCGGAGTTCAGGGATCTCCTCGGCATAACGCGCAAGCACGCAATCCCAATTCTTGAATATTTCGACACCGCGCGGATTACCCTCCGCGTTGGCGACAAACGGGTCCTTCGCCCCCAAAGCGGGACGAATTAACACCTACGAACTCGAACAGGAGGAACATCTTGGCTATCAACTCCGGATCAATCCGAAAGCTCAGGGGGCAAATCCCCGCGATGAAGGGGCAGGTCTACGTCAACTGGGGAGGCAGCGGCCCCTCGCCGACACCGGTGCTCCGCGAGGTGGACTGCATTTTAAAGCGCGAATCAAAACTGGGCCCGTTTCACCCCATTCTACGCGATGAGTCGAAGGAAGCTTTTGAGGCGCTTCGCACCTCGGTGTCAAAGCTCATGGGCTCGCGGGCCAATGAAATAGCCCTGATGGACAATACAACCTCAGGGATAAACATTGCGGCGGCTGGCATTGAGTGGCGGGCTGGGGACGAGGCAATTGTCACCGACCTTGAGCACCCGGGGGGCTATCTGCCCTGGTTAATGTGGCGCGGCAGGCGGCGAACCAAGGTTCGACTATTGGAAACGGGAGCGACGGATGATGAACTGCTCGCGAACTTGGACGCAATGCTTACCACGCGGACGCGGGCCGTATGCGTAAGCCACATCGCCTGGCTGACGGGGCGGCGGCTGCCGCTTCGGGAGATTGGCCGGCGCTGCCGGAAAGTAGGGGCGCTGCTTGTTGTGGACGGGGCGCAATCGGTGGGCCAAATTCCCATCGATGTGAAAAAATCGCTCACCGATGTTTACACCCTATCGGGGCAGAAGTGGCTCATGGGACCGCAGGGCACGGGCGCTGTATATGTACGAGCCGGGCTGAGGAAACAGATTAGGGAATCCGGCATTGGCTACCGCTCGGCGCTGACTCGGAACCTGGGCACGCTCTCCTACACGCCCCAGACGAGCGCGGCGCGCTTTGAGGTCGCCACCATCAGCCCGGCGCTTTACTCGGGCCTTCGGGTGGCCGTCGATCAGTGCCGCGCTAGCGGGCCCGCCGGCATCGAGCGACGAAATCGCACCCTGGCGAACCGACTATTAAAGAGCCTCCGGAATACCGCCGGGGTTGAGGTCATCACCCCGCCCGGCCCGGCACAGTCGGGGCTCGTCGCGTTCCGTATAGAGGGGATGGATGCCGGGGCGGCGACCGATGGGATGCTCAAAAAGCACAAGGTCGTACTCCGGGCGGTAGATTCGGTGCCGCCTGCGCTTCGGGCCTCGATTCATTATCTCAACACCGAGGATGAGATAGACCGCATTGCCGATGGCGCGGCCGCCCTTGCCCGCGTTGCCGGGAAAAAACGGCGTCGCTAGAGGCAGTTAGATCAAATTCACCTTCAAACGCAAAAAAGGCGGCGGGAAACAAATCCCGCCGCCTTAGTGCATTCAGACTATGAGTTTAGCTACCGAGCGAGGCGTCCAGCGTGGTGTCGCCCTTGACGGTGACTTTCACTTTCTTGGTGCCGAGTTTCTCGTGCCAAATCTCGACCTGATAGGAGCCATCCGGCACGCCCGAGATTTTGAACTTGCCGCCGTCACCCGAGACTGCAACAAACGGGGACTTCGTCGCAACGACCCAGCCCGTCATCCAATCATGCACATCGCAGGTGACTTTGACGATGCCCGGCTTCTTGAAGTAGCGCTTGGACATCTTGAGCTTTTTCTTAAACTTGGGCTGCGCGATGTTCGCGACCTTGTTGCCAGTCTTGGCCGGGTGAGTGTGAACGTTGTGGAGAATCTTGTCGCTGTTCTTGACGATGAGTTTGGTGCCCGCTTTCATTATTGTAACGCGGGGATTGTAGACACAACCATTCTGATCAACGGTCGCCTTGGTCATCGACTTGGGAAACTTACCGCCCTTGGCGCCTTTAATGGTGATGACCACGTTGGCGAGGCCGCCGCCCTTGACGAGAATGCTGTTGTCCATGATCGGATTCTTGCCGCAAACTTTCACATCCTTGTTGACGGAGAGCTTCTTAGCTGCCGGGGCGGCGCCCTTGAACTTGATGGTGCCCGAAACCGAGCCCGCAAGAGCCGGGCCAGCGAAGGCGAGAGACATCGCCACTGCGGCGATAGTGGTCTTCAACGATAAATGTTTGATGTACATGTTCGCTCCTCTTCTTCGATTGTTGACAAAATCTGTTACGAGAAAAATTCCGGTATTTGATGATTAACAGGGCCTCGTTTAAAAACATGGCCCGGAACCATTGTCAGTATAGGGCCACCCCTCGGATGGCCACCACCCGGATAGATAAGGGAAATTGGCACGAAAGAAAAGCCCCTCCCGAATCCCAGCCGACCAAAAGCGACAACAAACATAAAAACAAATAGATGTGGTGATAAATCAGACATCTTATTCTCCGAATTTACCCCAATTTCTAAAAACGGAGCGCATTTTTTCTGCCCATTACCGCCCTTTATGACGCTGAAAATCTGAGAAGGTTCCCTTTTATATTTCACGCATCAGGCCCTCGCCCCTCTTCATCTATATGCCTCATTCATCCAGTTCCCTCCGGCACGGCAGTTCAATACCGCTGGCCAGCGGCCCGAGCTGGCGTATACTTATTTTGATGGAGCGCCGCTTTAAGATTCATAAAAGGAACCCTCGTAATGGCAACCCTATCTTTATTTGCTCTTATGCTTTCGTTGATCATCACCACCTCCGCCGGGGCAGCAACGGGCGAGCATCCGGGTGAGCACCCGGGTGAGCGCCTCGTCCGCGAGAACAACTGCGCCGCCTGCCACAACATTGGCAACACACCTGTCAGCATCGCCGCCCCTCAGGTAGGGCCTCCCTGGCGGCGCATCGGCATGCGAGCTCGACCAGGCTGGCTGCTGGAATATCTCATGCAGCCGAAAAAACTCCGCCCGGCAGGAAAATCGCGCATGCCAAACTTTCGTCTCTCGCTACCCGAGGCCACTGCCCTCGTAGCGCATCTGGCCCAAATCAAATCCCCGTGGCCCACACCCGCACAAGATAAAAACGCTAAGGAGAACGAGAAACCAATCGGCTTTGCCGCGCTCTATCCCACCCTCACAAAAGGCTATGCCGCGCGCGGAAGAAAACTTTTTCTCGACATGGAATGCGCCAAATGCCACGGCGACCCCAAAAAAGGAAACCAACCCGATTCGGGCAAGTCCGAGGAATGGGGCCCCGACCTTCGGGAGATGTCCCGAAAGCTCACCCGCAAGGGCGTCGCCTCGATTCTTTTCTCGCCGGAGGCGACCTACCCCGGCACAAAAATGCCGAACTTTTTTTATGACGAAGGAGAGGCGTTGGATAAAAACGCTAGAGGTCAGCTCGCCAACATGACCGCCTACATCGAATCACTAAAAGGCGACAGCGCGCCTCGGGATGAAACCTATAAACGCGCCCGGAAAAAATTTCCCAATTCAGGTCCCGGGGCGGGTCAACGCATCGCCTGGCAGTTCAACTGCACGGGCTGCCACGAGGGCACCGGCGTCTCGGCAAGAGACCCCGTCCGCCTGGCCCCGCCATTCGGCTACCGGAACGCACCCGATCACTACACCCAGAAAGTCGTCTCCGACTGGCTCACAGCCCCGGTCAGCATCCGCATGCACGAGCGGGGGCACCAGATGGGCCGGATGCCTTCCTTTGGCTTCTCGCCGGACGAGGCGGCACAGATCGCCGATTGGCTCTTCACCTTCGATGGCCCTCCCGGTCGCCGGGGCGGCGGCATGATCATGGTCGACAACTGGCGCAAAAAAAAGCGCAAGCGCCAGGGACGCTAGGCATTAAGATAAACCAACGACTGTTCATTTTTCCTAACTTTTTTTGTGGAGGTAGTTCTGAGCATGGTACTCGCGGCGAAATCCATCACCCTTTTTATGGTGGCAGGGCTTCTCGAAATCGGCGGCGGCTATTTCGTCTGGCGATGGTGGCGAGGCGGCTCTCCTTTAATGATAGGTCTGCTCGGCATGGTGGCCTTGAGCCTGTACGGCATTGTCCCCACCTACCAGCCGGCCCATTTCGGGCGCGTCTATGCGGCTTATGGCGGCTGGTTCGTTGTGCTCTCTATTCTATGGGGCCAGGTCGTGGATAAAACACCGCCGGATCGTTTCGACATCATCGGCGGCGCCCTTTGCCTTGTTGGCGTGGGCATTATCATGTATTGGCCCAGGTAAACCTGGGCCCCAGCGACACCCTTGCGGCTACATTAATTCCCCGCGCTCATTTCGATGGGCACCTCTAAGCATCAAGAGATGCCTGCCTCGAAATTATCTGGGTCGGGAATAGAAATGGGCACATCTGGCTCGACATGAACGATCACCTCAGAGACTTCACCCACCCTCGAGAGCACGGCGTCTTGCCCCCGGTGGGCAATAAGGTGGCCAGCAGCCACGCTCAATGTAGCGTCCACCTGAATGTGAACGTCCACAAAAAATTGGGGGCCTATCCGGCGGGTTCTGAGAGCGTGGACGCTTTTCACTCCTTCCACCTCTTCAATCGCCGCCCGGATACGCGCCAGCATCTCTTCTGTCGGGGCCGTGTCCACGAGATCATCGAGTGACTCGTGGGCAATACGTACTCCGGCCCAGATGACCAAACCCGCCACGCCTGCCGCCGCAAGGGCATCCGCCCACCAGTAGCCCGACAACGCAAAAGTTACGCCAACCAGGGTAGCAATCGAAGAAATTGCATCAGAGCGGTGGTGCCATGCATTAGCGATAAGGGCCTGGTTGGATGTACGGCGACCCACCCGGAGCGTGAGCCAGTAGAGGCCCTCCTTGAGGGCTATCGCAAGTACGATGAAGGGAAGAGCGAGGAAGTTCAGACTATATGGCCGGGGAATCCAAAGATCGCCAAGCGAGCGGTAGAGCATGTAAACCCCGGCCAGGAGCAAGATGAGGCCAATGCCGAAGGCCGCAATGGTCTCCATCCGGCCGTGGCCGTATGGATGTTGGTGATCGGCCGGCTCCCCTGAAAAATGGAGCGCAAAAAGCACAACCGCGTCGCTGGCCAAATCAGAAATTGAGTGAAGTGCATCCGCGAGAAGAGCTTGGCTTCCGCCCAGAACGCCGCCCACTGCCTTGGCGAGCGAGAGCGCCGCATTCACCCATACCCCAATCCAGGTTACCCGCTGTCCTTCGCGCGCCCGGCGACGAATAGTATCGGCCCGGTTTGAGGTGGAATTTGCCATTTTTGAAAATACCCACATGGGAAAAATTACTGGGCCAGGTCGCAAGCGACAACGTTAATCAATCTAGCACAGACGGAGAAATATACTTCCTGGGACGGGCACTCTCGCATCTCGCACTTCCCACCCTCGGCCCGCTTGACTAGCAATTCGCCATGGGAAAAGAACTGTGTTGTCGCATTTTCATGATATGCTGAAAAAATACCTGGATGGTGCTGAGGCTATCCCACTCGGAGGAATTTTATGAGCATCAAGCTCCTTGATTCGCTCGCCCGGCAATATCTTAAAAAAGGTTTCCAGATATACGGCCATCTCAGCGGGCGACCGCAGGCCCCCGAGAATTGGGAGGGGCCATTCCCCGACATGATCGCAGAGAAGGGCAGCGAGCGGATCGCCTTCCTCGGCACGCCCCATAACGTTTGCTTTGAACAGTTTGACCGGAGAAGGCTCGACGCCGCTCTCGATAACCAGGGCTGTTCGGTTCACCTTTTATCGACCTGCATAAATTGTACTTGTGGGGTCGACGAGTTGGTCAATACCCTCCCTGGGGAGAAGTCCCACCGAGTACTGGTGAGGCGCTTCGCCTCGGGCAAGGTAATGTTCCCCGAAATTTCTCCGGTAATCATCGCCGGTCTCAAATGGAAGGCCCTGTTCCTACTTTTATTCTTCATCGCGACCGGGCTGGCAATTTCATGGACCTACATCTGCATTAACTGTGCTTGATTGCCTGTGTATGGCGAGTCACTAATTCTAAGCCCCTAACAGACCAACAAGGCTTCCAAATTCTAGTGCCTATAGAGGAAGTGTCTCAAGGCAACTCAGTACCACTCAGGCTCATACCCCGAAAAGACCCTTACATGGCATAGGTCGCAGGTTCGATTCCTGTCCTGCTCACCAAATTTTGATGCTCTCCGGGTTTCGAGCCGGGAGACGTTTTTTTCGTGGACAATTCACCGGAAATACTTAATACGAGTGGCAATTCAGCGGAGCGTTTTCTTTTACAAAGTAACAGCTCACAACCCTCGTAGGGAGTGGTGTCAGTTTTGGGGACAGATCAATCTACCAAAACCGCCCAGCGGGTCGATCGAGTCCATAGTGCTCCCGCAACGTCTTGCCTTTATATTCTGTCCGGAACAGGCCGCGACGCTGAAGAATTGGAATCACCTCTTCAATAAAAACATCCAGCATTGTGGGAAATAGCGGCGGCATCATATTGAAACCATCGGCGGCCCCATCGCGGAACCAGTCCTCAATCAAATCGGCAACCTGCTCGGGCGTGCCAGAATAAGTAAAGTGGCCGCGAGCACCGGCAAAACGGGCCAGAAGTTGGCGCAAGGTAAGGCCCTCGCTGCGCACAAGATTGACGACCAACTCCGTCCGACTACGCGTGGTTTCGAGACTGGAGGGTTCAGGGAAGTCATCCGGCGTCAGCGGCCGGTCTAGCGGCAAATGCGAAAAATCATGTCCGCCGAATCGGTTGGAGAGCGTTCGGCGACCGATTTCCGGGTCAGAATTCTCATTAAGATCCTTCTCCATCCGCTCTGCTTCGCTCTCGGTCGACGCAATCATTGGGCTCAGACCAGGCAGAATCAGGACTTGGCTCGCATCACGACCTGCGGCAACCGCTCGCTTTTTAATATCCGTGTAAAACGTCTGCGCCGTCGCCTTTTCGAGGTGGGCTGTAAATACGGCCTCGGCGTGGCGCGAGGCAAAGTCACGTCCGGCATCAGACGATCCGGCCTGCACCAGCACCGGTCGCCCCTGCGGGCTGCGCGGTATGTCCAGCGGCCCCGCGACGCTATAGTACTCGCCGTTAAAGTCGATAGAACGAATGCGATCACTTTTGGCGTAGACGCCACCGCTGCGGTCATCCACCACGGCGTCATCGGCCCAGCTATCCCACAAATCTTTGACGACCTGGACAAATTCTTCGGCCATGACGTAGCGGTCCGCATGACTATTCTGACCGGCATCACCGAAATTGCGCGCGACCTCCTTCCTCCAGGTGGTGACAATATTCCAACCGGCACGGCCATTGCTAATGTGATCGATCGAGCTGAACTGCCGCGCCAGGTTAAAGGCATGAGAATACGTACTCGTTCCCGTCGCGATCAGCCCGATCCGCTCGGTTGCCATGGCGAGTGCCGCTAATAAAGTGATGGGTTCAAGCCCGACTCGTCCAGACTGCGGCGCATCCGTAGTCAACACCGGTGAATCAGCGAAAAAGATCGAATCAAAAAGTCCTGCCTCCGCACGTTGAGCGATATCCACATAGAAATTTACATCGGTAGGCAAGGCTGGCGAAGAATCGGGATGGTTCCAGGCGGCTTCGTGGTGGCCCCGAAATTTCAGGAACAAATTGAGGTGAAGTTGTCTGATCATTGTATAATGGCACCTGTTAGGGAAAGGCAGGATCGTTAAACAAAAAAACTTAATTTACGAATAGGAGCACAAACCCGGCAAAAAAACTAGGTTGTTGTTGGCGAGGGGCATACCTCTTTACCGCTCAAGCTGGATTCTTCACTTCGTTCAGAAGAACAAACATCGGCAATTGGGCAGAAACCCCGCCTCGCACTCAGCCACCCCCCGCCCATTGATGCCTCCCGCCGATCTCCTAGAATACCCGATACAACATCAATTAACCCTCCGACACGAGAGCGAAAAGACCCGGTACTTTACAAGGCATAGGCCGCATGTTCGATCCCTGTCCCGCCCACAAAATAGTGTCGCCCTCCAGGCATCGGTTCAGGGGGCGTTTTTCTTAACAGAAATATGGAGTAGTGCTACTATCGAGGACAAGTCGGAGGTGGTTGATTAATAATCGCCCCGCCAAATATAGGCATTGAAAATCCACTGGAATTTCTTTATTGATGTTATGGATTGGGAAGTGCTGAATTTTCACCTAAAGGGAACTCTATTTAATGAGCAAACAGATTCTTGATTCATTGCCTGAGGATTGGAACTGCGCTCTCGCCATTGTGGCGCATCCTGATGACATGGAATTTGGTGCGGCCAGTGCCGTTGCCCGTTGGACCTCACAAGGGAAAAAGGTTGTCTACATTCTGATGACAAGCGGCGAGGCGGGTATTGATGGAATGTCACCGCACGAAGCAGGTCCCCTTCGAGAAGAGGAAGAGTATCGGAGCGCTCGTGTCGTGGGCGTCGAAAAGGTTGAATTTCTTGGCTACACAGACGGAATCCTAGAATACGGACTTCCCCTGCGTCGGGATATTACCCGCCAGATTCGCATTCACAAACCCGACGTGTTAATCACGCTCTCGCATCGCCTGACTTGGCCTGGCGGCCCTTTAAATATGGCAGACCACAGATGGTTAGCCTACGGTGTAATGGACGGTGCCAGAGACGCCGGAAACCGTTGGATTTTTCCTGAGTTGCTTGAAGAGGGGTTGGATCCGTGGTCCGGCGTTCAGAAGGTGTTGCTTAGTGGCTCCCCTAAGCCCACACACGCTGTCGATATTACGGGTTTTTTGGAAAAAGGGATCGCCTCATTGCAAGAACATAAAGCCTACATCGAAAATCTCGCGCAGGGCTTTGACCCGGTAAATTTTCTTACAAACTCTGCCGAGATGACCGGAAAACGATCCGGATTCCCTCATGCGGCATCTTTTGAAGTCATCAATATTTAATTAGATTCATTTTTCATGTTTGGATTCTTTCGTATCAGTGAGGCAAATTGTTTCATTGGCCCATCGAATCTGTTGTCCATATAGGTGTCCATAACCGGTGTGCATCAGTACCAATCAGTTTCACTCAGGCTCACTTCAGTTCCTACCCAACCTCCTTAATATCTTTCATGTCTCGCCTCACCCTCGGCCCATTGATGCCTCCCGCCGGTCTGCTAGAATACCCGCAACGACATCAATTAACCCTCCGAGACGGGAGCGAAAAACGTGAGTGATAACAACAATCAGGCGGTGGTGCCCGAGGTACTGGACGGGTGGGCGGTGCTCCACCAGATTTTTAGTGTGGACTGGCCACGGTGGAACGCTGTGGCGGCGGATGAAAAAGCGGCGATGGTTGCCGGGGCGGCAGGGTTCTTTGATAAAATCGCCGGGGCAGAGGATGGCGAATCTGCGGTGTTCAGCCTCCTTGGGCACAAGGGGGATCTTCTCTTTTTGAATTTTAAAAATACGCTGGACGAGCTGAACGAGGTGGAGCTTGGTTTTAAGCGCTTGCCAATTTACAGCTACCTTCAGGAGACGACTTCGTATCTATCGTTTCTGGAGCTTGGGCTCTATGAGATGACGATTAAGTTTCATGGGGAATTGATCGCCGAGGGTTTAAAGCCGGGGAGCGATGACTGGAAGGCACGCTGGAGCGCCGAGATGGCGGACCAAAGAGAGCGCATGATTGGCCGGCTCTTCATGGAGATTCCCGATGAGCGGTATCTTTGTTTCTACCCGATGAGCAAACAGCGGGGCGAGGTGAAGAACTGGTATGGCCTGCCCATCAAGGAGCGCCAGCAGATGATGCGCGACCACGGCATGGTTGGGCGAAAGTATGCCGGGCGCGTGCAGCAGATCATTACCGGGAGCATCGGGCTCGACGATTGGGAGTGGGGGGTGTATCTGTTTGCGCCGGACCCGCATGTGTTTAAAGAGCTGATTTACGAGATGCGCTTTGATGAGGCGACGGTGTGGTATGGGGAGTTTGGACCGTTCTACAACGGGCTGCGCATTAAGCCCGGGGATCTAGCGGGCATTTTAAAATAACGCGAACTAGCGGCCACAGGCCGGGACGGCCACTGGCCGGGGAGAGCGCATGGCGCGGGTTCTTATCGCGGGTTGTGGCTATGTGGGCTCGGCGCTGGCGGGGCGATTGGCAAAGGCGGGCCACGCGGTTTGGGGCCTAAAACGAAAGGCTGGGACCTCGCCCGATGCGGGTTCGCCCGGGGCGAGCTTGCCCGATGCGGGTTTGCCTGAAGCGGGCTTGCCCGATGTGGGTTTGCCCGAGGGTGTTGTCGCCATCGCAGCCGATTTGTGCGAGCCGGGTACGCTTAATAATCTTCCCGCCAATCTTGATTTTGTTTTCTACACGGCGGCGGCGGACGCCTCTGACGAGGCGGCCTACCGGGCGGCTTATATCGATGGCCTCGGAAATATTTTTTCTGCACTGAAATCTCAAAACCAAAAATTAAAAAGGTTTTTTTTCACCTCAAGCACGGCGGTCTACGGCCAGGATGCGGGCGAGTGGGTGGATGAAAATTCGCCCACGGAGCCAGATGGCTCCTCAGCCGGGGGCTTTCGGGGGCAGATTATGCGAGAGGCCGAGGCGTTGGCGCGGGGCTCGGATTTTCCGGCTGTGATTGTTCGCTTTGGTGGAATTTATGGGCCGGGGCGAACACGGTTCATGAAGCGGGCACTCCGGGCGGAGGCGGCAGGTAATACGACTTCTGAGCAGGCGCTTGGGGGAGAGGGGCATCTTGGGGAAATAAGCGAGGACGCGGCCAAAGCGCACGAAAACCTAGGGGGCGTGAGTAAAGGTGCGGTCAAGGTAGGCGAAAACCAAAGGAATGTCGGCGAGGGTGCGGCAAAAGGGAGCGAGGGCGCGGCTCATGAGCGATGGGGGAACCGGATTCACCGGGACGATTGCGCTGGCGTGCTTCATCACCTGATGGACATAACTCAAGTTAAATCAATATATTGCGCGGTTGACGAGGCGCCTGCACCTCAGAGCGAGGTGGCCCGTTGGCTATATGAGCGGCATGTGGCACTCAAAGCACCGGGTAGGCCCGCACCGGGTAGGCCCGAACCGGGTAGGCCCGAACCTGCTCGGGCAGCCGCAATCGACCGCCTGGAGGGGGTATCCGGAATTGCCCGTCAAGAAGGGGATACAGGTGATGATCGAGATATCCCCCCTACTGGTTCGGCTCCCGCCGGATCGGCCCGGTCTCGTGGACTTGCCTCCTCCGGGATAAGGGGCAAACGCTGCTCAAACGAGCAAATCAAAGCCTCAGGCTACAAATTTCGCTATCCTACTTATCAAGAGGGCTACGAGGCGCTACTCCTCGGAGAGGAAATCTAAACACTCTGGAAGAAATCGGTGTTCTCCTTTGTTTAAGTCACAGAGGCCTTAGTGAAAGAGGATTTTTCTGAATGGAACAGAGCATACTTAAATCTCTAGCCTTAGGCCTTCCCGTCGGCTTGCTATTCGGTATCGCACTCCAACGGGGGCGTTTTTGCATGTACTCCGCGTTCCGAGATTTGCTTTTCGCACGGGACACCACCTTATTTCGCGCTTATATTTTGGCCTTACTCGTCCAAATATCCATTATTCACGGGTTGGATACAGTAGGATTCCTCACCGTCCGGCATTTCGAATTCACTTGGTTAGCTGCCATCGTAGGCGGCACAATATTCGGCGTCGGCATCTCTCTCGCTGGCGGCTGCGCCTCCGGTAGCTGGTACCGTGTCGGAGAGGGCATGGTGGGCTCGATTCTGGTAGTTATTAGTTACGCCTTAGGAGTGGCAGCAACGTTCTGGGGGGCATTCCGGCCGATTACTACCTATCTGCGTTCCTTCCATGCTCCCTATGAGCTAGGAGGCCTCGACGGACTCTTCAATCTGCCACGATGGATACTCATTTCCTTTTTCCTTGTCATAGGCGGCTCATGGCTCTGGTGCTCCCCACGCCCTAAGGTTTACTCAGGATGGTCTTGGACTAAAACCGGCATAATTATAGGCTTGATCTCCGCCCTTGCCTGGATCTCCTCAGCGGGAGTGGGCCGAAATTATGGTATGAGCTTCACGGGTCCCTCCGGTAATATCATCCGATATCTCATGACTGGACAGGAATCTTCACTCAACTGGGGAGCCTGGATGATTCTCGGAGTACCAGTAGGCGCTTTTTTCGCCGCCTCATGGGCAAAAGAATTTAAGTGGCGCGCTCCAGCACCGGAGAGAATGGTAAAACAACTCATCGGTGGACTCATGATGGGATTCGGCGCTGCCACTGCTGGCGGTTGCAATATTGGGCATAGCCTGACTGGGATAGCCGCTCTTTCATCAACAAGTTTGCTCGCAACTATCTTCATAATTATGGGAAGTTGGTTGGGAACTTATCTCTTTTTCATGAGGAAATCATAAAATGCCGGATCCGAAAATTATCGATTTAAAAGGCGAAATATGCCCCGATCCTCTGATTCAAGTCCAAGCGGCCATGAAAAACAATTCGGTGGGTGATATTTATATCGTCATCGTGGATTATCCCCTTGCGGTCGAAAACATTGCCCGTTGGGCGGAAAACGAGGGAATGGATGTTGAGGTTACGCACAATGAAGGCGAGTGGGAAATCAGCATAACGGTGACGTAAGCCTACTAAACCTGCGAAGGGCCTTTGACTGCAACATGTCGCACATATCGCCCGAGAAAGGGGCGGCTCCCCTGGAGAGGAACGCCCGGCCCCGGGTCGCACAAATCCAGATCAACATACAACCTTTTTAATATCAGTTAAATACAAGTCGAAACGCGCTTCAGGGAACGAGCACCAGCTTGCCCGTAACCTCGCCCCCCCAAAGTAGAGCATGTGCGGCATTCGCCTCGATAAGCGGCATCTCCCGGAAAATTCGCACATCGAAGTTCCCCGCCTCAACCATCGGCGTTAAGTGCCGCATCAACTTGGGCAAGCGCGGTGGCAGGTTCACCATCGAAACGCAAAGAATCTGCGCATCCTTCATCAGCGCCCGCTGCACCCCGAACGCCGCGTCGGGGTCCAGGCCCTTTGAAGTTCCCACGACGACAATTCGACCAAGCGGACAAATCGCATCGACATCCTTATCCAGATTCTCCTCGGCGATCATCTCAATAATAACGTCCACCCCGCGCCCGCCGGTGAGTTCCAGACACCTTTCCGCAAAATTTTCCTCACGATAATTTATCACCTCATCCGCGCCCATCTCTTTTGCAATTTTCAACTTCTCGGGCGAGCTCGCCGTAGCAATCACCCGGCAGCCCACCGCCCTGGCAAGTTGAATCGAAGCCATCCCGACGCCACCCGCGCCGCCCTGCACCAACACCACCTCCCCAGCCGAGGCCCGCCCGTTAATCACCACCGAGTTCCAAGCCGTAATAAACTGAACCGCAAGCCCCGCCCCTTCAGCCCAACTATAGGCGTCCGGCAAATTCAGCGTCCAAGGCGCCCCCAGGCGCACAAGCTCCGCATACGCGCCCCCCATTGCCCGGCCGCAGACCCGTTGCCCAACCTCAAAGCCCTCAACGCCAACGCCCAACTCAACCACCTCGCCCGCCGCCTCTGGGCCAGGCATATAAGGCGGCGTCACAAACTTTTGAAACGGGTGCATTCCGCCCCTAATCGTCACGTCCACCGGATGCGCCCCGATGGCGTGCGTCTTGATCAACACCTCGCCCGCGCCCGGTCGAGCATCTTCTATCTCATCGAGCTGCATCGGCGTCTCAAGACCAAATTTGTGCACGCGCATCGCCTTCATCCTAAACCTCCTTCATCGCCGCCAGAAAGGGAGAATATCTCGATCATGACTCCCCAATATTATTTTGAGAACCACGAACCTCCCCGCATTTCCTGTAGTTTTGTCTTTCCAGCCCGCTAGCTCTCTAAAAAACCCTGCACCTCGCTGAACAGATCCTCGCGCCGCTTTTCAAATTGCGCAAAATGCGTCGCCCCGCCGAGAATGACATAGCGCTTGCCGGGGCTCTTTGTCATCGCCCGAAAAAGCCCCTGCGCCTCGGGATCCTTTGAGACAAGATCGCATTCCATGCGGACTAACAATGCCGGGCTTTTCACCTTCGCCGCATCGAAAAACGCCAGCCCCTGCGTTCGGTCATAATGATCGGCCATCAGACCGTTTGGCACCTTCACCGCAGGCACCCGCCGCCGCGCGCCCCCGGGGTCGTGGCGAAGCTGCTCGCTCCAATAGGCGCGCACCGCCCGCGCCTCGCGCCAGCGGCCGTGCTGCCCCTTGGGTATCAGGCGGTTCCAGTTATGAAGCTGGCCTTTTTGCGTCACCCAGCGCCAGGCGCCACCGAAAAACACGGGGTTAAGCTCGCCCGGCTTTTTCGGGTCCTCAAAAAGCGAAAACGACCCCGGCTCATCACAAAGATAAAGCGGGGAGATGAGAGCCAGCCGCCCAGCCTCTTTTGGATACGCCGCCGCAAAAGCGCAGGAGAGCATCGTCCCTTGAGCCCACCCCAGCAGGTTTACTTTTTCCGTCTCGGACTGCTCGCGAATAAAGCGCACGGCGGCCACAACATCCCTAAATGCCTCCTTCGCCCTTACGGCTGGCGGCGCGCCTTTCGGATTTGCCAACATCTCGGGCGGCCGCGTAGAGGGGCCGAACCCCCTTAACGATAGCGCAAAAACATCAAAGCCCCGCCGCGCGGCGTAGTCCATCCACGAATAGCCCGGCACCGGAAAATCAAACGCAACCGTAGAAGGAATACTCTGCCCGTGCACGCACAAAAGCGCGCCCTCCGAGCGTTTGCCGAGACCCTTTAAGCGCTTCTCGCGCAGGTGGAGCTTGAGGCTCCCGTCCAGGGCGTCGATCATGTGGTCTTCACAAATAATTTTTCGGGTAACTTTAGTCATGCGGGCCGCCTATTCACTATCATCTTTCCACGGCGCGGGAAGCGGGGGCTGCTTCATCCAGCGCAGAAGCTCGCGGCCCCGCGCCTCGTAAATTGCGCGTTCGCTCTCGGGGGTCCATTTATGAAAACCCTCCCCGCTTTTAACGCCCAGCTTGCCCTCTGCCACCATTTGGCGAACAAGCTCAGAGCCCCCTGCATCGCTGTCGAGGTGGGGGAGCACATTTTTCTGGCTGTGATCTGACATGTCGAGCCCGGTAAAGTCTGTGAGCATGCACACCCCCATCACCGGGAGAAGCCGCGCCACCGAGCGCACCACGGTGTCCACCGCCTCGGGTGTCGCCCAACCCTGCTCGATGATGTAGTTCACCTCGCGGCGAAGCGCCGTCGTTAGGCGCACCCCGATGTGCCCCGGAATTTCACTGCAAACAACCGGCTCCTTGCCCACCTTCCGCAAAAGGGCGCAGGTCGTCTCGACAACCTCGGGCGCTGTGCGCTCGCCGGGCACCACCTCGACCACCGGTATCAGCGGCGGCGGGGTGTAGTTGTGGGTTGTAATGCACCGCTCGGGGCGGGTGGTGTCTCGGGAGATGTCCGTCATCCGTAGCCCCGAGGTCTCACTGGTCAAAATTGCATGCGCAGGCGCCAGGGCGTCCATCTGCTTAAAAATTTTCTGCTTGAGAGCCAGATCGTCCACCACCGCCTCGGTAATGTAATCAGCATCCCCTACCGCCTCGGCCAGATCCGTTACCGGGCGAATCCGCGCCAGCGCGGCGTCGGCCGCGGCCTGGGTGGAGATGCCTTCTTCAACAAACAGGGCGAGCCCCTGCTCCACGCCCTTCATTGCGCGCTCTGAGCTCTCCTTGGTGCGGCTGTACATCGCGACCGGGTAGCCTCCCTGCGCGAAGAACTGGGCCACCCCGTGCCCCATCAACCCACCGCCCACGATGGCGATTTTTTTTATGTGATCAATATTGTTCGCGTTCATTGCTCCCTCACTCGGTTATGTAGCCAGCGGTCTTTACTCCGCTGAGCATTTCGCCGATTTTTATTTTATGAACGTCCGAGGTGCCGTCGATGTGGTAGCACATCAAGGTGTCTCGCATGAGCTTTTCAATTGGGTACTCTTTCATGTAGCCGTATCCACCCATAAGTTGCATGGCCAAATCGCAGACTTTGGGCCCAACGTCCGAGGCGAAAATGGACGAGAGTAGCCCCCTCAAGGAGTCGTATTCGGGCTGGTCGGCCAGCCAGGCTGCCTGAATGGACACGGCCCGCGCCGCCTCGATAAGCGTTGCCATCTCGCCAAGCCTGAGGGCGACCGTGGGATGCTCAATAATGGGCCTCCCGCCTTGAACCCTTGTCTTGGCGTATTCCAGGGCATACTCGAAGGCCGCGCGCGCCAGCGCCAGCCCGAACGCGCCCGTGGTCGGTATGTGCCGCGCTCCGAACGAGCCCAGAAACGAGAGCCCCTTTCCCACCTCGCTCACCCGGTTGAAATCGGGCACCCGGCAGTTATCAAAAATCATCTCGGCGTTCATCATCAGACGGTTGCCCATCTTGTCGTGGATTCTACCGATGGTGAAACCGGGCGTGTCCTTCTCAACAAGGAACACTGTCACCCCCTGGGTGACGCCCACAGTTTTGTCGGTACGCGTTGAAACGAAATACAGCTTCGACACCGAGGCGCAGGCGACAAAATGTTTGGTTCCGTTGAGTACCCATTCATCTCCATCGCGCACAGCTGATGTGCGCATACCGCCGTCCGGCTCATCGTAGGGCATTAAGTTATCGCAGCCCGCATCGGGCTCGGTAATGCCCACCGCGAGGAGCGCCCTGGGGTCGTCCGTAAATTTGGGCAGGAAGTGATCTCGCTGCTCAGGCGAGCACCGCTCTACAGGGAGCTTGGCCATCTTCCATGCCTGGTGAAAATGGGTGGCAAAACCTGAATCGGCCTGGCATAGCTCCTCAAGCATTAATAGATGCGTCAGGATTCCGATGCCCGCGCCGCCGTGGACCTCGGGAAGCGCCGCTGTTCGAAGTCCGAGCGCCGAGCCTTTTTCTATGAGATGCCAGGGGAAATTTTCATGTACCTCATTGGGGTCTGCAATCTTATCCATCTCGTCGGTAACGGGCTTGATGTCGTTAATCGCAAAATCGTGAGCCAGCTTTTGAAGGGATAATTGCTCTTCGGTGAAATTAAAATCGACCATGATTGGGCCCTCCCGTCGCACATCAAAGGGAAAACTACGAATAAAAAAACGCTCGCTGGAATCAGCTTACGACAAAAATTTCATCCAGTGGATACTGTTGAAGGTTCTCGATACCGGTATCGGTGACGACCGACGTATCGCCAATCCAGATACCGCCTTTTTCATCCTCGGTCGTAGGCCATCCGATGATATTCATGCATTGGTTTTTCTCGAATACGAAATCTGCGCCGGACACTACGCCTGCCGCCGTGCGGATATCGGGCTTTGAGTTGTAGTTTGACCAGCCGAAGATGCTTGATTTAGCCTTGTAGCCCCCAGCCTGGATGGTATCGGTGCAAACATGGGCAATGTCGCCACCGGTGAGACCCGGTTTTATGGCCGCATGAAGCTCCCGGTAGCTCTGCTGGCCAAGCTTGAACATTGTTTCGTACTCTGGCGTTGGGTCGCCCATGAAGTAGGTGCCCCATAGCTTGCCGAAGTAGCCACCCCACCCCACTGCGATCTCAGTCATGATGACATCACCCATTTCGATGGGAGTCGTCAGCGCAAACTCATGGGCATAGGACATATCGGGGTTCGACATTGGGGTGCGCCCAACATGGCCGAAAGGGATTTTTCCGTCCATGCCCTGGGCTGTCTGCATTACGAGGTTATGGAGATCGCAGGGCCTGGCGCCGGGCCTTGTGGCTCGGACCAGGACCTCATAACAGGCGTCTGTCATCGCCACCCCGCGACGAACGTATTCCATCTCTTCTTCACTCTTGATGAGACGCAAATCCTCGTACCACTCGGTAACATATTCAAACTCTGTTTTGGGGTGCTCCTCGGTGATGGCCATATGGTGGTCGTAGGGCAGATTAATGTTGGCCCAATGCATGGCACCGACGATGCCTACTTTTTTCCCGTCAACGCCGAGCTCGCCCAGACGATCAGCCACACGAAGGGGGGTCTGGGCCATACCTCCGGCGCGGACATCCTTAAGCGGGGTCATACGCTTGGCGTTGGCCAGGTGGTTGCCCCAGGTGACAAAAAGAGTGGGCTCGCCTTCCAGGGGAAAGACGATGTAGGTCTGGACCATGGCGGCAAAACTAGAGATGTAGACAATATTGGGCTGGGCAGGCTCGTTCCCTAAATAACCGCCAATGCCGTAGACAATTAGCGCCTCTAGATTTTTTTCGGCCATCCCCTCGCGAATTCGCGCATAACGGCGCTTGTATTCATCTTCTGAAAACCATGGCCAAAAATTATTCTGACATTTCATGCGCGACTCCCCGTTTCGTGTACTCTTTTTATAATTTACTTGAAGACAGTCATGCTTAACTTATTTGTCACCTTCAATTAGATTTTTACCATCAGCTTTCTTGGCAGCAAGGAATTTTATAACGCTGCTGCAACCTTGAACCGTTTAAGCCAATTGCCGCCGTCTAGATGTTTGATGCAAAACGCGTCCCTCAATAGCTTCTCGAATGGCGCATCTTTCATCACCCCCAGACCACCAGCAAGCTCAGCAGCTTTGTGAGCAATTTCAAAGGCGCCCTCGGTGCAGTAGGTCATTACACCGGGCACCGCCTTGGGATCGGGCGGCTCGTTGTCTATCGACCAGGATACGTTCCATACGAGCGCTCGCATGGCCTGCAACTTCACGTGCATATCGGCAAGCTCACACGCGATGGCCTGGTGCTCGATAATGGGCTTTCCACCCTGAATCCGGCTCTTACACCATTCAACACTTTCCTCAAAAGCTCGCCGCGCCACTCCGAGACACCGCGCTGCGTTTAAAATACCATCGCTTCTCAAACCTGCCCGCATCGAAGCCAGACCCATGTTCAGTGGGCCAAGCATCCACTCCTTTGGTACCCGGCAATTATCGAAGAGAATTTCCTGATTTCGGAGTAGCCGGAAACCCATCTTATCGTGCACCCGACCAAAACTCATTCCGGGGTGGCCCTTAGGAATTAAGAAGCAGGAACAACCGTCAGACATACCCTTGTTCGGATCGGTTCGGGCAAAAACAGTATAAAGCCGAGCAATGCCGGCGTGCGCAATAAACTGCTTGCGCCCGTTAATAATATAATCATCTCCATCTGCAACAGCTGTGGTACGAACCCCAGCGCCAGGTGCGTCATATGGAAGAATATTATCACCACCTGCATCGGGCTCAGTCATGGCGATGGACACCATAAAACCAGGGTCATCACAATATTCTCTCATCCACTTTTCTCGTACCTCATCGCTCGCTACATCTGGGTTAAGCATGTGAAGCAACTTCCGACCATTAACGGGTATACTAGCCAGTGATAAATCAGCTACACCCAACTCCTCACAAACGATACCCACTGTTACAGTGTCCTCTATACCGCCGCCGCCGTACTTTTCAGGCAATGCCAATGTGCGAAAACCCAACTCCGAGCATCGCTTCATAAGAACGTCGCTCACACAATCCTCGGGATTTGGCTGTCTATCTAACTCAGCAACCACGGGCTTTGCCTCGTTGTTAACGAAGTCACGTGCAAGTTGCCGTAGAGCAATCTGTTCCTCGGAAAGTTTAAAATCGACCATATCCTTGTCCTCTTAGTATAATAATCATGTAGATTTTTATATCTATCTTTCCATTTTACAAACCCAACACTTTCCTTCTTCTCAAGTAATTGCATGAAATCACTCTAAATCTTTTGTTGTTATCGGGTTTTCTTATCTTTATCCTGCCACAAAGGCCCCAAAATGGGGAACTCTTTCCCTCTATTTTCTATATTTTATAATACAAAAAATCTTTATTTTCCCCATCAATTTCCTGCTTTTCTATTCTTTTATGCATGCTAGAACTTTTTTTAATTTAACAAATTATACCCACCACCTTAAAACCTCTTTTTTATTTTTGCACAAAAAAAACGGGCAGGTTCGAAAACCAGCCCGTTTTTTTATTTTTTTCTAGCGAGTTTTAGTAATTCACTCCCACCAAAAATTCAAAGGTGTTGTTATCGTATTCAATACTTGATTTATTCTCGTTAGTTGTTTTCCGCTCATAACCGAATTCAATTGACGCATACCATGGAAAACGTTTGGACGGAGACTGATACTTCAATTCCGTACCGAAATTTAAGAGGCTATCTTTACGGCTTGCCCGTATGAAAATGTTTCGCTCCAACGAGGCATCAAGAATTAAGTCAAGGTTCTGTGAAATAAACGGCAGACCTTGCGTCAATGTGCCACCTATAGACGATTTACGAAAACCGAACTGACCAGGGCTCGATGCATTCTCAATTGAAGATGCACCTGTAATGTTAATTTTTGTTTTCGAAGGCCTTGCCGACCATGTTAAATCAACATCCACACTCAGGTTAGTCGAATCACGATCACCGTTGTCCGTTGAACTAATGTTTTCATTGTATTGGCGTAACTCCGCACCAACTGTGGCATGTCCGGTAATCAAGGCAGAGGGTGTGAAGGATAGACCAGCGCGAACCGTGTGGTCTTTAGCATCATCGCGCTGGTCACTACTTGTACGGTTGATGTATTTAACACTCTCAAATTCATACTCAACCCGAATATTTGTTTTCGGAGAAAAGAAGAATTCCGTTAGTGCACCAAATCGGGTCAAGTTGTGCTCCAACCTATCTTGATCCGCTCCGTCATAACGTTTACGGGTTATGCCTGTACTACCCTCAACCTTGAGTTTGCTACCATCGTAGCCACCAAATCCTAGTTCCGTATCAATTACACCACTTGTCGACGCGGTACGTGGACCGGTCGTACTTTCTGTCTCGCTCGATGAGGCATCAGAACCATCAGTCCAGCTCGCAGAGGTTCTGGAATAGATATTTCAGTTAATACGTTCCAGATCAAGGCCCATCGTTCCTTTTTTCTCTTCGTTGTCTTCACCACCGAACTTATTGAAGTCCTCTATTGTATATTCAAACCCTGCCTTGAATGAACTTTCACCTGCAAACGGAAGCTCTACATCAATCGAGGGGGCATACGTCATAACTGAATCGTTCTTTTTATTTGTTTTAGTCTTGAAAACGTTGTCATCCGTTTTTACTGATACTTCTACTCCCGGATGGATATCCATCGCACCAATTCTGAATCGAGGTGCCTCACCAGCTTCTTGGGCCAACGTATTTCCTACTGGCATGGCCAATACCGTTGACACAAAAATAGCGGCAAATAATTTAAGACTTCTCATCTAGGTAGTCCCCCTCCGTATTTCGCAGGAATCGTTAATTCAAAATTAACTTCAAATCTTCACTTTGCAAAATCTTAATTTATGTATAATCCCACCCCATCTAACGGGGTAAAAGGCCTATTAACTAGACGGACTAGCAGTCGCATTTGTAATAACGGTTGCCAATTCTTCTCCTGTCACACCACTTACAACTGCTGCAATAATCGTTGCATCAACAGCTAACGCATCCAGCGCTGCAGCAACAGGTGCTGCAACCGTCGCCTGGACAACTGCAATCACTGCTTGTGCCACCGCAGCAGCACCAGAAGACTGAACCGTTGCAATTACAGCAGCATCAACACCAGCCGCCTGTGCGCCCGCAACAGCGCCAGAGGAGGCCGCTTGTGCAACCGCAGCCACGCTCGAACCAGACGCCTGCGCGCCCTGAACAGCGCCTGAGGAGGCTGCCTGAACAATCGCGGCAATCGCCGCTTCATTCGCACCGGACGCCTGTGCACCCTGAACAGCACCGGATGCCGCCGCCTGAGCAGCCGCAGCAACATCCCCACCTGAGGCCGCAGCTGCCTGAACAGCACCCTGAACCGCCACATTAACCGGAACGCCGGCTGCGGCAGCAGATGCCGTAAGAACCTGAGCCGCTGCAGTTGCACTCTGGCCGGATGTGATAAGTCCTTGAGAAACCGTCTGAGCGACAGCAGCCGTAATCGGCGATGCCGCAGTCACGTTTGCCGGAATAATACCCTGGGCCTTAAGTAACGCCAGGGCTTCCTCCGGATTCGCTGCCGTAAGATTTAGCTGTTGCGCTAGTCGAAGAGCCAGATCTCCCGCATTGT
Source organism: Nitrospinaceae bacterium (assembly GCA_018669005.1). Classification (NCBI taxonomy): domain Bacteria; kingdom Pseudomonadati; phylum Nitrospinota; class Nitrospinia; order Nitrospinales; family Nitrospinaceae; species Nitrospinaceae bacterium. Next base: position 334,693 of record JABJAL010000072.1, on the reverse strand, counting down.
TGGCCGCCTCCGCAGGCTTGGCCACGAGCAACGAAACAACACACAACAAAATAAATACACCCTTTATAAACGCTGACGTTTTCGATCTGGTCATATGACTCTCCATTAACACTTAACTATATAGCTAAAGTGACATTAGTTCCTTAAACGAGAATTAATTATAAACATCGCTTCGAATTAGTCAATTCTCTTACTTACAGTAAACAAAGTAGATCCACTCACACACCAAACACAAAAATGAAACAAAACATCCCAACCCGTTGATATTACACTAGACATACCAATAAAACAGCTTGACTTTAGGGCATACAATATCTACCTTTGCCCCACCAATTGATCTTTTTTCTGAACTCAAAACCCGGATATACTAATATATATCTCCACCAGGGGAGCATTTTTGACCTCAGCACATCCACCACAAACTGAACTTTCAAGCTTAGGTTTAAATAAATTTAATTCCTTGTTGCTAATTGACCATGTTCGTTGGTTTAAACTTCGCCCACAAATAATTTCTCCATTATCAGACCAAAATTTCAAACTTCAATACAAGAACAATGATAAGTTTGCCTTCTACCGAAAATCGAAAATGAGTGTTAGGATTCGCGAAATTTCTCGTATTGTCTTTCTAATCTTTGATAATGATTGAGGTCCCGGTTAATGCAGCGTTCCCTGTTCAAGCGAATTAATCTTTTTTCATACTTGATTTGCACTCTATTCGTTTCCGCTTTTTTAGCTGGGTGCGGCAGCCAGGGGGACAGGTCTGTACGGTTAGCTCGAATACAAGCGTTGGAAATTGAACCGGGCAACAACAGCACTGCCATCACCTTGAAAGGAGATCGCTCTTTTGAGCCAAGAGTCGAGGCAGTGGATGTCCCCCCGAGTCTGGAAATCAGAATCCCGTTTGCCCTTGGCCAAGACATCGGCAACATAAACAAGAAACTCAAATTACCTCGTGGCGGCATCAAGTCAATCAAAGTTTCAAACCTCCGGAGAAAACACGGGGGACTTAACATAATCATCCAAATGGATAGGCCGTTTAAATTCACCTCGAAACAAGCCCGGAATAATTTCCGGATTGAAATCGAATATTCGGGCAATTTGGCCAAAACCACAGAAACCGGAAGCAAATCCAAAAGAGCCGAAAATACTAAGCAAAACAAAGAATCCCAGTTCCTCATTCCCCAGGTATCCGGCTTAAAAAAATCTATCGATTACACTATCGGCGGAAAAGATGTCCTCTCGGTTATCATTTTCGAGGAAGAGGAGCTGTCGAAAAAGGCCATTCGCGTGAGCAACGATGGCTTTATCACTTTTCCCCTGATAGGCCGGGTCAAGGTAATCGGCCTTACAACCAACGAAGTGGAAAATGAGATTACACGGCGACTGAGAAAAGACTTTTTGGTCAACCCCCAGATCACCGTCCAGGTGACGGAATTCTCAAGTAAGTTCATTAACGTCCTTGGCGCGGTGAAGACCCCGGGCGGCATCCCCCTCAAAGGGACGATCACCCTTCTGGAAACCATCGCGAAAGCTGGCGGGGTGAATATCGAAGGCGCAGGGAAAAACATTATCGTGCTCCGCCAGTCGGAGGGGAAAGACAAAAAAGTTCAACATATCACCATCGACCTGAACCGCCTCCTCAAGGAAGGCGACCTTTCACTCAACATGCCACTTCGTGATAAAGATACCGTTTTCATACCGGAGGCGGATCAAATTTTCGTCTTCGGCGAAGTGAAAAGCCCGGGTCCCTACGATCTAACAGATCAGACCCGGTCGGTGGTTGAGGCGATTTCAAAAGCTGGCGGCCTAACCAAACTCGCGGCGGCTAACCGGACCCGGGTCGTACGTGTTGAAGATGGGGAGGAACGCGTTATCGAAGTTGATGTCGAGAAAATCATGGAAGGCGACCGGAGCCACGATCAATTTCTTAAACCGGGGGATATCATCGTCGTCCCCGAGGTCTACTTCTAGTATCGACATTTACTACATTGCAGGGAATGATGGTCCTGCGAGCACCCCAATGCGAGCTGATTTTAGCTGAGTGCCATATCTATTAGAGCCCTTTGTACGGCTCCCTTCTCAAGTTCATCAAACCCTAAGTTGATATCATCAAGCGGGTAGGAGTGCGTAATTAACTCTTCGAGTTTGAGCTTTCCGGCGAGGTAGAGTTCCGCATAAAAGGGGATGTCCTTATCCGGGCGGCTCTCCCCTCCCCAACTACCGACGATTTTCTTTCCCTTGATCAGATCAAAAGGGTCGATAGAAATTCGCTCCCCGAACGGCAGGTTTCCCACAAGAACGCACAGCCCGCCGCCCACACGAACACACCCAAAAGCCACCTCCATTGTCTGGGCGATGCCGGCCGCCTCGAAGGAATAATCCACCCCGCGACCATCGGTGATGTCCATAATCGTTTTCAGCGGGTCTTTTTCGTGGGCATTGATCAGATGCGTGGCGCCGAGGCGCTGCGCCTGTTCAAGCTTACTGTCTACAACATCAATCGCGATAACCACTCCCGCCTCCACAAAACCAGCGGCCAGCACCGCGCTCTGGCCAATGCCGCCGATGCCGAAAATGGCGACACTCTCCCCCGCCCCCACACCAGCCGTGTTGCGAACAACCCCCGCCCCTGTCGGAATGGCACAGCCCAAAAGCGCGGCCTCCCGAAGCGGCAAGGCATCGGGAATCGATGTCACTCGATTTTCACATGTCACCGTCCGGCGCATGAAAGTGCTGATCGCACCGGAGTTAATTTTCATCTCCCCGGATTGATAAACCGTGGCGGGCACATCAGCACCCTCGCCTTTAAGCCAAGAAAGAACCACACGATCGCCGGGCGCAATCTTTGCCACACCGGCGCCAATGGCGGCGACAACGCCTGAGCCCTCGTGGCCCAAAGTATGGGGAAGAAATCGATCAGGTCCCCGTTTTCCCCTAATTTCCAAAAGCTGGGTATGGCAAAGGCCGCTGAACGCAACATCCACTAAGACCTGACCTGGCGCAAGATCTGGGATTTCGAGCGGGAGTATTGAAAGTGGTTTTCCCGTCTCGGTTAATATCGCAGCCTCTGTGCTTTGTGGCATTGGCGCCTCTTCCTTTACATATTAACGGGGCTTTGAGCCCCGACAAAATTTACTCGGCGATGAACCAGTAATAGTCTTTGGTGTAGCCCGCCTCAGCAAAAAAATTCACCCAATCATCCACGTGCATATACGTCAGCGCCGTCAGGTTCCAGGACAGCATGCGCTCATGCTCCTCCTCGTTTCGCCAAGCATCGTTGATGATGAAGGCATGCGCACGGCTCACGCGTTCGATCTCACCCAGCGCCTGTTTACATTCCTCACGAGGCAAATTGTGGATGGTATTGATGGAAATCACCAGGTCGAACGAGTCGTCCTCAAAGGGCAGCTCACGCGCATTGCCCACCCAGCAAAATTTAGCAACCGGCTCAATAGTTTTTCCAATGGCGTATTCGGATATGTCTATTCCGGCAACGGTAAGTTCCGGCATAAGCGCCTTGAAGTCATGCAGCATAAATCCTTTGCCGCACCCGACATCCAAAACACTGGCATCATCGGCCAAACTGTAATGATCCCGAAAACGTTTAACCGTCTCTTGCCAAAAACGAGGGTGGTAATTATAGCCCCCGTATCCGTTCAAACGACCACCATCGAAAAAATCTTTTCCAAACTGGCGTGCGACCTCGCGGTGCGCCTCAGTGATAAGCCTCGCGCGCTCATCGATAGCACGTTTGCTCTTTGGATATCGGTCCATGAGATTAATCTCGACCACTTCAATCACCCCGCATTCGAAATTCGCACACGATAACCCCTGAATGTTTCCCAAAGTCCTCGGGCTAATGGCTTAGCTCAGGGCATATCCCCATCCAACTCCCAAGCGAGCCGCCTGGTCACGCTTCCATTCCAACATCGAGGAAACCTAAACTTTATGGATGTATTCCAGAGGCTCTTTTTCAATCTGGGCCCAATTGGCTTCCACCCATTCGATGACTTCGTCCACACCTTCCTCGAAGGATATCCGGGGCTTCCAGCCAAGTTCCTCCATCGCCCGCGAGCAGTTGAGCCAGTAGCTAGGATCCTGGCCCAGTCGCTCTCCCACCACCGTGGTGGATTGCTCGAAATCGCTGCCCAGCCTCTCGCACACACGCCGGACGATACCCGCGATCACCTCATTGTCAGGAACCGAGAAATGAAAAGTTCCCGTCTTCTCCTTCTCGATTGCAAGCATCAATCCGTTGACCACATCCCGGATATGGATAAAAAATTTACTGGACTTGCCTCCCCCGTGAAGCTCAACCTTCTTGCCCAGCTTATTGTATATAATCATTCGAGGAATGATCTTATAAAGCTGCTGATGCTTTCCGAAAACGTTCGTAGATCTGATCAACGTGACGGGAAAATCAAAATTTCGTATCAGGCTGTACAAAAACATATCGGCCGCCGACTTGGACACGGCATAGGGTGTGGTGGGGTTAAAAAGAGCTACCTCATCAAGCTGGCCCGTATTCGCGCCAAAAACCTCGGCGGAGGAAATATGAATATATTGCCGAAGATAGGATGTCCGCCGGAGATGGTTGCAAAGCCTCACAACCGCAGTTGCGTTCACCGCAAAATATTCCACCGGTTGCTCGTTGCTGATCCCGACCTCGCTAAGGGCCGCCACGTTGATTACATATTCGGGTTTGAATTGATCCAGGAGTTCGGCAATTGCCGCAAAATCCCCCACCACCTCAAATTGATGGAACGTAAAATTATTCCCTGGGTGTCGTTTATAGGGCAGGAAGAAATCCTTGTACTCAGGCGAGCGGCTGATGCCGATAACCTGATTGTCCGGGTTCTCGACAAGCGCGTCCACGATATGGCTTCCCGTGAAACAGTTGCTTCCGATGACAACAAATTTATTTTGAGCCATCTTCAAGACCGCCTATTTATTCGAGTAAAATTCCCTGACTTTCTTAATCGAATATTCAATTTCCCCAAGTGTAAGATGTTGATGAGCCGGAAGGGTAATAATATTTCGGCTATCCTCCTCGCTCTTGGGGAAATCACCCATTTTATAACCCAGATCCCTCGTCGCCTCCTGGAGGTGCATCGGAATGGGATAGTGAATTTTAGCTTCAACACCATTTTCATTCAAAAACTTTAATAGTTCATCTCGACGCGCCACCCGCAAAAGATACAGATGATAAACATGCTGCACACCAGGGCGGCGCTGCGGGATGTCGATAAACTCGCCCATGTCCGCAAACGCCTCGTCATATTTTTTAGCGTTAGCGATTCTTTGGGTGGTGATAAATTCTGTCTGGCCGATCAGACGATTTCCCACCACGGCCTGAATCGTGTCCAGTCGGCAGTTGATCCCATAAATAGCCACCTCATCGCGACCCACTAGCCCATGATTTCGGTAAAGTCGGAGTTTGTCGGCAAGCTCTGCAGAATGGGTGACTATCACCCCTCCATCAGCCCACACATTAAGGTTCTTGAGCGGATGAAGGCTAAAGCCTGCCGCTGCCCCCCACGATCCAACAGGCTTGCCGTTGATTGCTCCCATGATGGCCTGGCAGGCGTCCTCCACAACAATAAGGCCGTGTTTGTCGGCGATTTCCATTATGGCAGGCATGTCCGCGACATTGCCCGTGTAGTGGACGGGTACAATGGCTTTCGTTTTTGGTGTGATCGCCGCCTCGATTTTTTCCGGATCGATTACGAATCCATCCTCGCTATCCACAAACGCGGGTCGTGCACCGGTCATCGCAATGGCGCCCACCGTTGCAACAAACGTCGTCGGCGTGGTAATTACCTCATCGCCCGGTCCCACGCCGAGAACCTTTAGAGACATAGCCAGCGCGTCCGTTCCAGTGCCTACACCAACGGCATGAGGTGCGCCGCATAACTCGGCGAAGCGGTTCTCGAACTCGGCAAGTGCAGCTCCGAGGGTGAAATCTCCGCTGATGACAAGCTTCTTGATGTCCTCAAGATAATCATCGACATTGGCAAACTGCCGGTCAAGATAAGAAAACGGAACGCGGGTGACTGTCTCAGGCTCAGGCGTCATTTTTGGTAAAAGTCCTCTATGGTTGCGGCCACATGGCCGAGATCGTCTTCCGTCAACTCTGGATAAATAGGCAGGCTCAATATTTTATCCGCTTGCCGCTCGGTTTCGGGAAAACTCCCCGGCCCATAGCCCAACGATGCGCCCACCGACTGTAGATGAATCGGCCTGGGATAATGAACGGCCGAGCCCACCCCCCGGCTTTCGAGGTGCGCCTTTAGCTCATCGCGGCGCTCTGCCTGAATCACAAACGCATGGTAGACCGCCCGCTCATGCTCCTTATCGGTTGGAACGGATACATCCGTTACCCCGGCCAGCGCTTTTTGGTAGTGCGTAGCGTTTGAGCGGCGTTTTTCGGTCCAAGCGTCAAGATATTTCATCTTCACGAGGAGCATCGCCGCCTGGATACTGTCGAGGCGCGAATTACCACTCCAGATAACCGTATTGTCCCGGCTCTCGAGCCCAAGGTTGCGCATCAGCTTGAAGCGCTCGAAAAGCGTCTCATCGTCGGTGGTGAGCATTCCGCCGTCCCCGCAGGCATTAAGCGTTTTGAGGGGATGGAGGCTAAAGCAGCCTATCGTTCCGAGCGCGCCGGCGTTGCGGCCCCTGTAACCCGCAGACACGGCCTGGGCAGCGTCCTCGACCACATGGAGGCCGTGGCGGCGAGCCACCTCATTAATCGGCTCCATGTCCGCTGGGCGACCAGTCAGGTGCACCGGAAGAATCGCTCTGGTCTTGGGCGTAACCGCCGCCTCTAAAAGCGCCGGGTCGATGTTGTAGTCATCCCGGACATCGACGAAAACCGGCTTGGCCCCGGTCAACTCGATGCAACTAGCGCTGGCGACAAAAGAGTTGGGCGCGGTGATAACCTCATCGCCTGGCCCGATATCGAGCGCACGCAGGGCAATAACGAGCGCATCCGTCCCGGAGTTGACACCCACGGCATAGCGGACGCCGCAAAGCTCGGCGAAGCGCCGCTCGAACTCGGCCACCGATTCTCCGAGGATAAAATCTCCCCGATCAATGACGCCTTCGACCGCCTGCATCAACTCCACCTTGATGGCGGCATGCTGGCCGGCAATATTTACATAGGGAACGTTTCGAGAATCAGCACTCATTTCACCACCGGCCCGACAGTCCTGAACATTCCGGGCGGAGTGTTCTGTCTTGAAGCGTATTTCTCGTTCGGCGGCCAGGAGTTCCGCTTACTTGAGATTTATATTTTGCATCACTTTGATGTTGTAGTAACGATCATCGGACATCGAATCGGGAATCTTTCCAGCTTCGAACGCGCCCACCAGGTCGGCAGCGGCGTCTTTGATCGTTCTCTCGGGGGCAAAGCCCAACTCGTTTTTAATTTTTTGTGAAGATATATGGTAGGAGCGATTATCGTCGGTCGGGGTCCTGACGATTTCCACGCCCTCGCCAATTACATCCTGAATCGTCTCGGCAATTTCAATGACCTTTTTATTGTCGTAACCGGCATTGAATATTTTTCCGTGAATTTTCTCATCGGGCCACTCAAGACTTTTGACATACAGATCCGTCATGTCCTCAATATGAATGTTGGGACGCATCTGATCGCCGCCAAACACTTTGATCAGCCGGTTGGTGATGGCATGATTGGTGAGGATGTTCACCGTCAAGTCCAGCCGAAGTCGAGGCGAGTAGCCGCACACCGTCGCCGGTCGAAGGATGAGCCAGTTAAAGCCCGGCGTGTCCTTTTCGAGTAGGACGTCCTCACACATGGCCTTGTATTTCGAATAGTCGGTCAGGGGCAGAAGGGGGAGTTCCTCGGTAACGTTATCCACATCCTTTATCCCGTAGACACTGGACGAGGAGGCGTAAATGAAGCGGCGCACCCCCATGTCGCGGGCAAGCTCGGTCAACAACACAAACGCATCGTAGTTGATGGATTTACCCAGTTCCGGGTCAAGCTCAAAGCTCGGGTCGTTCGAAATGCAGGCAAGGTGTATCACCGCATCGCAGCCCTCAAGCGCATTCTCAAGCGTCTCGCGGTTGCGAATGTCGCCCTTGATCTGCTCAAGGTTCGGATTATCCCCATCGGGGCTTAGAATATCTTCACCGAACATGAAAAGATCGAGCACCCTGACCCGGTGCCCTGCGGCAAGAAGCTTGGGCACCAGAACCGAGCCTACGTAGCCAGCGCCACCCGTTACGAGAACTTTGTTAAAGTCGTTATCAGACACTTCAGTTCCTTCCCTTGTCTATGTTGTGCATGGCACTGTCCGTCACATAGTGGGCCAGCGCCATATGGGCAACCTCCACAAGACCATACGAATCCGAGGAAATATGAAAATTCAAGTCGCCCATCCCCCGCAAAGAATTATCCGGTGAAAAACCCGAAAAAGTGATCACCCGGCACCCCCGGGAGCAAGCCGCCTCCACCGCACCAAGTATATTGGCAGACTTCCCCGAGCTGCTAATTGCCATCAACAAATCGTCCGGCCCGGCCCACATTTCCACCATCTGGCGAAACGCCGTGTCATAACCATCGTCGTTCGCCAAAGCCGTCAGTAGCGCGGGCTCATTGAACACCATAGTGGGCACGCCTACGCTTTTACACATGTCATTCTGAATATGGCTGGCAATAGCCGCGCTCCCGCCATTTCCGATGATCATCGCCTTGGGAAGCGAGCCCTCCGCCTCGGATGCACCTGCCTTGGCAGGAACCAGCGAGAGCACCATCTGCGCCGCCCGCGCCATCCCTTCCTCAAGAGAAAGAGCTGCGCCGCCGCTCTGCGTCACCTGCGTTTCCAAAAGCAGACTCCCGAGCTGCCCAAAATAGGTTTCCGCCTTCATGTTCGTAAAATCCAGGGGCCCCATTACAATCTCCAGCAACAAATCTACTTAAGAAGAGACTCGATATGCTTGTATAGTGAAACGCGCTTTATGGCCGAGCGGTTTCCGATCGTAGCGACCGCCTGTGCCCCGGCAGCGCTTCCAATAAAATTTACAACCTCCATGGGTATCCCTTGCGCCACACAGGGGGCCGTCAGCGAGAGAAACGAATCCCCCGCACCCACTCTGTCCACAATCTGTCCCGCCATGGCCGGGCAGTCGCTGAATCCGTCCCTCTCGCTATAGCAGCGGCTCCCGAATTTCCCCCGGGTAACAGAAACGCGCCCGCCTGTGATGATTTTCGAAAGATCGAGAATCAGTTCATTCAAATCGCCCCGGCGATTTCGGGCCTCTAGCCTAATTTCGTTTTCCGCCATGCAGGCGTAATCGGCTCGTGGATAGGTGGAGATGGTGTGGTACCCCAGATTGCCCGCATTCGATTGGGCATTGACCGCCAGGAATCGCGACTTTTCGCACAAAATATCGACTGCATTTTTGCTCATCATGCCATGTCCAAAATCCACCACGAGCACAACGTCAAATTCATGCAAACGCTTATTGAGCAGGGTGCAAAATTGCTGATCTTCCTTGGCACCCAGCCCCTGGTCATCCATCTCATAAATTTCAAATAGCTTTGTAAAGAAATACTGATCGATAAACCGACGTTTTACGATGGTGGGCGAGCGGTCCCTGAAAAGAAACAATTCTTCAATATTGTCGTTCAGATTATCCTTAACAAATCCTATCTGAGAGTTTTCCTCGCCAAGAAAAGTAAGAACGCTAACCTGATCGCAGAAGTTCGACACGTGATTAGCCACGGCCAAAATTCCACCGGCGAATTTTTCTGTGTACAGGTGCTGGAGTGCGAGCATAGGTTCTTTCGACGATTTACCGATGCTATTGCAATATTGATATTCGTCGATGATGGCCTCGCCTACGACCAAAACCTTTTTATCCCGGACACTTTCGATAAACGCCACAATATCATCCGTCGTGTACTTCTCGCCAAACACACGCAAATACTCCCGAACCTCGTCCGTAAAAATATTCATGTGCTGGTTGATCAGGCTTGAGGAGCTGTAGGTAATGTCGTCGGTGAAAATCACCTGCCCGCCCACCGCCTCAACAACCATCGATTCTTTTTCTATTCCACCCGTCCGATCTTCCTCAGAGTATTTGTAGTCCGAGCCCTTGGCATAAAAATCGGGACGAAGAAGGCGTATAGCCTCAACAGCCAGAGGCCATTTATTGATGGCCACATAATCCACGCAATCCAGCGCAGCAACAGCCTCTGCCCGAAGCAAGTTAGGAAAAGCAGGCCGATGGGGGCCTTTATTCACATGCTCATCGGGGGTCAATGTAACGGCTAGAATATCACCAGCTTTCCTGGCTTCCTCGAAATGTCGGATATGCCCTATGTGCAGCAAATCGAAAACACCATGGCACTGGACGATTTTGCTGCCCTGGCTACGATGCTCCTCCAGAATTTCAGCCAAATCCTCGAGGCTCTTTATTTTTTCCTTGGTCTTGCTGGTGAGATTATTATCCGTCAACCTCTCTCAACCTCCCTGGCTTAACCCAGATACTCAAACCAATCCTCCGTGGCCTCGGCAATCGAATCTTTGCTCCATACCGGTGCCTTACGCCATAGTTCGATATTCTTCAGCATGACAGTCACACCCTCCTCAAAGGACACCCGGGGGCGCCAGTCCAGCGCCTCCTGGATTTTCTTTGTATCGGCGAATGTACAATCAGGCTCTCCGGGTCTTTTGGGGATGTATTCAACCTCACCGCCAAGCTGTTCCACCAGACGATTCACGCTATAGGTATCGCCCGAACCGACGTTGAATATTTCACCGCTGACATCCGAGGCGGCAGCGGTAGCGAACGCATCCACCACATCTGCAACAAATGTAAAATCCCGCGTCTGTGTCCCGTCTCCCACCACAGTAAACGCCTTGCCACTAATCTTCTGCGCTAAGAATACACCAAACACCGCGCCATAAGCACCACTTGTACGCGAACGGGGACCAAACACATTGAAAAGCCTAAGAGACACGCATGGAAGTTTATAAACCTGGGCCCAGTGCATGACGTATTGCTCGCCCAGATACTTTGTCAGGGCATAGGGGTACATCGGCCTAATGGCTGCCTCCTCGGGGGTGGGAAATACATCCGGCAACCCATAGCACGATGACGATGCCGCATACACGAGGCGGCTTGCCCCAGCCGTACGCGCAGCCTCAAGGACAGCCACCGTCCCGTTCACATTAGAATGATGGTAGAGCATTGGTTGTTGGATCGAGGGTACGATATCCGCCAGAGACGCGAGGTGAAACACCCAGTCGACACCATCGAAATATGGTTGAATCTTCTCAAGAGAGGCGACATCGGCCTGATGAAAAGTAAAATTCGGATGACCTTCTGCTGTCTTAAGGTTCTCCCGGCGCCCCGCAACTAGGCTGTCGATAGCAACCACCTCATGACCATCCGCTAGAAGACGGTCAACAAGGTGACTTCCAATAAATCCAGCGCCGCCAGTGACGACAGCCCGCTTCAACTCCTTCATTAAATGCCTCTTGATTCAAAATTGTCCGGGCGGGCAACCAGCAAAGTACTGAAGTGTATCGGGAAAAAATACTAATCAGGGCGGTCAATAAAGCGATGGAAAACGGCACCATAACACTTGGCATCAAGGAAAAAGCTGAAACAAACAGCAGCAAATCTATCCGAGCATGAAAATATTAATGTCCGAATTTCGGGTACTAGCCCCTCTGATTAGGAAGGGTTGGCCCTCTGCCGATACAATGATATTCGATTCCCTCCTGGGCAACCTGCTCAGGCACATAGATATTTCGGCCATCAAAGAGAATCGGATCTTTGAGAGCATCGCGGATACGGCCCAGATCGAGTTGAATAAACTCCCGCCATTCTGTCACCACCACTACAGCATCCGCACCCTGGGCAGCGGCAACAGCCCCGCGGCAGTATTCGATGTTTTTTTCACCCATGACTTTCTTGGCATTCTCCATGGAGATCGGATCGTAGGCTTGTAATTTAGCGCCCGCCTTGAGCAATTTATTACACAGCGGCACACTTTTCGCCTCGCGCATATCGTCCGTTTCGGGCTTGAAGGCCAGCCCGAGGATCGCGATAGTTTTCCCCGAAAGTGGATTATCGCCGCCTGCTCCAACCCTCTCGATAATCCTGTCTACAAATCGCTCTATCCGGTTTTCGTTGATATCGACAACTTCCTGCAAAAGACCGAACCCGGTTCCATATTTTTCCGCCATGTGTATCAACGAGTCGATGTCTTTCGGGAAGCACGATCCGCCATAGCCCAAACCCGCATCTATAAAACTTGAGCCAATCCGCTTGTCGGCGCCAACGCCTTTCGCCACCTCCGCAACATCGGCCCCCGAGACTTCACAAAGGTTAGCCACGGCATTAATAAAACTGATTTTCGTGGCTAAAAAGGCATTGGATGCATATTTGATGATTTCGGCGCTAAGAATATCTGTCACGAAAACCGTGCTGTCCCAAGGACGGTAAAGCTCCAAAAGGCGAGCGGCCGATTCTTCGGATGAGGCGCCGATCACTATTCGATCAGGATGGAGGGAGTCGCTTAGTGCCTGCCCTTCTCGAAGAAACTCAGGGTTGCTCACCACATCAAACGAACCGTTCCCTCCGCGATATTCCTCAATCACCTTTCGGACGAAATCGCCAGTACCCACCGGGACCGTGCTCTTATTTACAATAATCTTGTGCCCGTTAAGAGACTTGGCGATAGCTCTTGCGGCCGATTCCACCTGGGAGAGATCTGTTTCTCCTCCATCCTTGGGCGGCGTGCCCACACAGATGAAAATAATTTCGCTTTGCTCTACGCCGTGGGCTGTCGAGGTGGAAAATTCAAGGCGTTTTTCCTGGGTGTTTCGGCTCAAAACCTCTGGCAAGCCAGGCTCGAAAATCGGACATTCTCCCGACTGAAGATCTTTGATACGTTTTTCATCAATGTCCACACAAATGACATCATTACCCATGTCGGAAAACACAGCAGAAGTAACCAAACCAACATAACCACATCCGAGCACACAAATTTTCATTCTTCTTATAGACCCTTCTTCGGCATCGTTGGCGGATAAATCAACAATACGGAAACCGAATGCTGGCACGGTTTCGCAATCTACGAAATTCGATTCATGGATACTACCCGGGCGGGGCACAACGAAGAGATTCTATACCTATCTTTCGACTTGTTTCAATTCGGAAAGGCATAACCCCCCTGTTTTAATTAGGTTTACCACCACCCAGCGGCTTCCACGCCACCCTTCTCCTGTCCGGGCTCGTTTTTTTATGTAAAGTGCATGTGTGAGGCCACTCTTAGAAAATGGCTGATTTCGACAACCATATAAAATACGGAAGCCCTCCCATGACCTATGATATGAATTTCCTCCTATTTTTTCTCATTTTTTTGGTCATTTTTGTTACCGCTATTATCATTATCTTCAAGCAACTAAGGCAAAAACGTCAGGCTCAAGGGGTCTTCAAGGGCATTGTCGAGGCCTTTAATCCAGGCGGGGCAGAGAACATCACCAAAGAGAAATGGACCCAAAAAATGAGCGCCGCCATCGCTATAGGCGGCACCCCCTACACCATCGCCTACACACCCCGGGCGAAACGGAACAACCAGATAATACCGGCTCATTTCGATCTTTCGCTAAAATGCGCGATAAACGTCGAATTCACGATTAGAGAAGAGGGCGCTTTAGACCGACTCGGGAAAAACATCGGAATCGCCGTGGAAATACAAACAGGGGACACCTCATTTGACAATGCATTTTATATCGAGTCTGAAGACCGTATTTTCATGTCAACCTTCCTTGGGGAGCCTGCTAGACGCGAGGCCATCCGAGCGCTGATGCGCATCGGCTTCGCCGAGATCAACCTCGACGGCGAGGAAATGACCGCCAGTTGGGATGATTTTCAGCCCGGCGATAATTTCAATACCGGGCCCATCGAGGAGGCCGCCGGTCAGCTCACCACACTGTGCGAGGATATCCCCGAAATCTCGATAGACACCCTGAGAAGCTCGGTATCCGCCTCCTCAAGAAACGCCCCACCCTCAAAAATTAGGTACGGCATTCTCTACGGCCTTCCCATCATCTTCACAGTGTTTCTCACGATCTGGAATATGAAAGCAGGCACCGGGGAAACTCCTATCGATTTTTTCCCCTTCATCCTCTACACACTCAGGTACAGCCTGCCGGCGATCATCGTGTACTTTTTCATCGCCCTCAGGGTTCTACGGGCAGGCTCCACGGCACACCTCAGCATGGTCAAGATTCTCTTCGTATCAATAATCATGTTCGGTGTCTCTGGATATCAACTGGGCATGTACCTGAACAGCCACCAGGACACCGGGGAGCCCAAAATCCACACGCTCCAGATTGTTAGCAGGACCGCCTCCTCTTCATCATCAAAGAACTCTCATGCTCCCTACATCCAACTAAAACCTTGGCCCCCGCGCACCGAAACGATCAAAATAGATATCTCCCAGAAAGAATACGCGAGCATCATCGTCGGTCGCACGCTTGCCATCGTCACCACCCGGCCCGGCGCGCTCGGATTCGAGTGGATTGCCTCCTACAAATTCGATGGCCCCTTCCGGACAGCCAGCGCCTCTGGCCTCTCTCCCACCCGGCGCCTCAGGGACGGGGCTAAAAATGGCAAGCTTGAGGAAGTGAAGCGTCTGCTCCTAGAGGGAACAAAAGTCGACGCCAAGAGCCGGGCCGGATTCACCGCCTTGCATCTGGCCGCACAATTTGGCCACGCCGATGTCGTCCGCTTATTGCTCTCAAAGGGAGCCAACATCAATGTGCAAACGAGAAAAGGCTGGTCCCCGCTTCTGCACGCCGTCAACAAACAACACCGCGAGGCGTACGAAGCGCTTCTAGAGGCCGGGGCCGACACCATGCTAAAAAACAGAAACGACTGGACCCCGCTTCAAAAAGCGGCACGAGCCGGAGATGTCTTTGCCATCAATGGGCTACTCGGAAAAGGCGCAGACATCAACGCGCACACCGAAAAAAGACCCACGGCTATTTACTACGCGGCGCTCAAGGGACACACCGAGGCCGTGGAAATTCTGCTGAAAAAAGGCGCGGACGCGAATCTGACGTTCAGCAAATGGACGCCGCTCGGCATCGCCGTAAAGCAGGGGCACACTGAAGCCGCCGCCCTGCTACGAAAAAGCGGGGCCAGATAAAAAAATCCCCGCCCTCAGGTCTGAAGGCGGGGAACAAACCATGGTGCCACGGGACGGAATCGAACCGCCGACACGCGGATTTTCAGTCCGCTGCTCTACCGACTGAGCTACCGTGGCAAATAGCTGATGAACTGGATGTGTATTTCTTACTCCGGCTGCGGCCCCTTCAGTCAACGAATTCCAGGGCATCCAACCGGGCTATCTTCTATACCACGCAAAGGCATCCCGGACAATTAGCACCCGGCCCCAAATCTCTGTTTTTTCAGCCCCCTGCCAAGCCGCAAGGGCTCTGCCTCAGGGGCGCACGTTAGGGTAGAATAGGGGACAATCTATCCATTTTCAGAGCGGCCCCAGAGGGGGCCTCTGGAACAATAATTTTTAAAGGAGCGCACCCAAGATGTCAGAGCAGACATGGAAAGTATATCTCTCGGGCGAGGTTCACACCGACTGGCGCGAGGTCATCAAAAACGGCACCGAAAAAGCCGGGTTGCCCGTTGAGTTCCTCGCACCCGTCACCAACCACGATGCCAGCGATAATTGCGGGGTGGATATTCTCGGGGGCGAGAGCAGCTCGTTCTGGAAAGACCACAAGGGCGCCAGCGTCAACGCCATCCGCACCCGAACCCTCATCGAGAAGGCCGATATTGTCGTTGTCCGCTTCGGGGAGAAATACAAGTAGTGGAATGCCGCCTTCGATGCCGGATACGCCGCCGCCCTGGGCAAGCCCATCATCACGATTCACGACTCGGGCAACGGGCACGCTCTAAAGGAAGTGGATGCAGCGGCAATGGCAGTTGCCGAGCAGCCCGAACAGGTGGTCCGCCTACTCAACTACGCAATCAATGGAACGCTCTAGCCGGGCTCATGCGAGACAACATGCCCGCTATGGATCCTTCCACCAAGGACTTGGCATCTAATGGCCACTAATTCTGCGCCCTTCCCTCCGGGAAAGCTTCCGGCCGATCTTCTCGGCAAGCTTCTCTCCGATGTGGAAGGCCATCCCCGCCTCCTGGTCGGGCCCCGTGTCGGCGAGGATGCCGCCGTCATCGACATGGGTGATCGATGTGTCATCGTCAAATCCGACCCCATTACCTTTGCTGAAAAACGCATCGGCTGGTACGCCGTCCACGTTAATGCAAACGACATCGCCTGTATGGGCGCTCGGCCAGCCTGGTTCCTGGCCACTCTCCTCCTCCCTGAGAGGCAAACCGATGAAAGCATGGTCGCCACAATCTGGCGCGACATTCGCGCCGCCTGCAGTGAGATAGGAGCGACTCTCTGCGGTGGGCACACAGAGATCACCATCGGCCTCTCGCGACCTATCGTCTGCGGTCAGATGCTCGGCGAGGCGCCAAAGGAGAACATCATTCGAGGAGAGGGAGCCCGGGAGGGCGACGCCATTTTGCTCACCCGGGCGGTGCCTGTCGAGGGAGCCGCCATCATGGCCGAGGTAAAAGGAGACGAGCTGGCAAAAAGTCTTGGGCAGGATCTGATTGACCGCGCAAAGGGCTATCTCGACACCCCCGGCCTCAGCGTGGTCCAGCAGGCGCTGGCTGCCGCTGCCACCGGCCATGTACATGCCATGCACGATCCCACCGAGGGCGGGCTCGCCACCGGACTTCATGAGCTGGCAGAAGCAGCCGGGCTGGGAGCCGTGATCGATGAGACGGCCATCCCGCTTTCAAGCGAGGGGGAGGCTATGTGCCTGTCGCTTGGCCTTGATCCGCTCGGGGTGATTACCTCGGGCGCGCTGCTTTTGGCCGCGGCCCCCGAGGGAGAGGCGCATGTGCGCCGGGCACTTGAAGAATCGGGCGCCTTAGGGGTGCGCATCGGCACCCTGCACCCCGAATCAGACGGCATACACCTTCGCGGGAACAAGGGGGAGCGCCCCCTTCCCCGCTATGATTCAGATGAAATCGGAAAGATTTTCTAACCTGCCTCAGGCCTTATAAGTGTCGCCTGAGCGCTCGCTAAGCTCGATGCGGATATCCTCGGGGCCCCTGATAAAAGCCGTCGTGCGCCCTCCCATGCCGCTGGCTCCCGGCTCGCGAATGAACTCCGCTCCCCTCTCTTTGAGCTCGGCGGCGGCGGCATGCACATCGTCAACAGCTAGGGAAAAATGGTCCAGCCCCATAATTGCATCCGGGGCGGCCACGCCAAGCGTCTCCTCGGGGCGAACCCCCCGCAAGAAAAAACGCGCACTACCCAGCTTCATAACAGCGTTCGGCGCCCCGTGAAAATTATCTTCCCGGTATACCTCCTCGGCGCCGAAGACACGCTCGAAATAAGCCGTCATCTTGTCAAAGTCTTTACAAATGATATGAACGTGGTCGAATGAATAGTCCATGATTACTCCTTGTTAATGAAAAGAATATTTTTCGTGTTTTCTTTTTAGGCTTTCTTATTACAGTATACTAAATATTTACGCCTAATAAATTCTTGAGTTCATTCTTGGTGCGCTTGCCTACAGAGCCGTTTCACTGCTAAAAGCGCAAAGCTTGTTTGATATAGGTTCTATTTTATCGAGAAAAGGAAACTACATGTCTTCTGAAGAATGGGGCATTCTACTCGATTTCGACGGCACGCTCACTAAGCCAGCCTTCGATTGGGAAGCCATGAAAAATGAAATGGCGATTGAGGACGGCACGATGATCCTCGAGTACATCGAAACCGCCCCGCCCGAGCGGGCCCGCGAGATCGCGGACATACTAGAGCGCCACGAAACCGAGGTGGCGCACCGAGCCGAACCCAATGAGGGAGCCCATGAACTGGTCGCCTCCTTGCGCGAGATGAACCTGCCAATCGGGATTGTCACCAACAACGCCATGCGTCATGTCGACGTTATGCTCAAACGCATCGAACTTTCATTCGAAACCATCATTACCCGAGATGTTGGCATATGGAAGCCAGACCCGCGCCATGTCATTCTGGGCGCAGAGGCCATCGATGTTCCTCCGAAAAATTGTATCTTCATCGGCGACGGCAAACTCGATATGCTCGCAGCAGGAAAAGCGGGTATGACGACAATTCACCTCACACACCAATCCGGCCCAAAATCCGACTACCGGGTTCCTCGCCTCATTGATGCCATTCCGATAATCCGCACAATCGCTTTCAATAAAATTAGCCCCTAAAACGAAAAGAGGGCACGTCGTTAGACGTGCCCCATATTCGGTAGGTGCCTATCCAGCTCGCGCTGTACAGACTATCCAGGTGGGAAAACAGTGCACTGGCCTCCGGGAATCCCTTAACCAGCCACCGGGAGAATGACTCTTCAAAATTTCAAGAAGAGTCTTTGATGAGCTTTTTTTATTTCTCCTGTTTATCTCGTTGACGATGAAGCTATTAGCCTCAGCCTTCTTATCGTCATCGAAGTGTGTTAATTGACACTCAAATTAAATGCACGTTGCATACCAAAGAATCAATTATATTGTCCACTTTAGTTCAATGTTAAATAAGCATTTAAAAACAATCGATTACAGGTACACATCCAATTATAGAGTGTCTAAAATTTAATTTTCTTTAGGCATATTAATGACGTTATGGTTACGATAAATCGTAGACTAACTAAATTCCCGTGACATTTTGACAATTTTAGGTAAAATACCCCAACCGGATGTGTCACTAATGCAACACACCTGGGACACAATTGCTTTGATCTATCTACAATGTAGGTGAATTTGAAACGGTATTTCGAGGATAACTTCTGAATTTCGTCAAAAATTTGAACTATTATGCCGTCTGGTGGAAAGTATTGCCTAGATTAAACCAGCGACAGAGTTTTTCGCTGCCTCGATAAAGCCGCCCGGGAAAATCCCCAGATACAGCGTCGCCAACACGAGAATTGTCAGCGCAACATAGAGCGAGGGTGCCAAGGAAAACTCCACGGTCGGCTGGCTTTCGCCTCGCGGCTCCATATACATCACCATCACCACGCGGAAATAATAATAGACTGAGACTGCGCTCGATAGGATACCGATGACCGCCAGCCAGTAATACTCGTTCTGAATTGCCACACCGAAAAGAAAAAGCTTCCCGACAAAACCGGCGGTTGGCGGAAGACCGCCCAGCGAGAGAAAGAACACCACGAACGCCATTGCTGCCAAAGGATGAGCTTGGCCAACGCCGCGCCAATCCTCGATATTGTCACCCCGGTAATTATCCCGGCAGATGAAAATGAGCATCCCGAAGGCACCCAGGTTCGTCACCATATAGGCCACCAGGTAGAAAAGAACAGCACTCACACCTTGAGCAGCAAACACCGCCTTGCCACCGACAAACGTTGTTGTCGCAACGATGCCCATCAAGATATATCCGGCATGGGCAATACTCGAATAGGCGAGCATGCGCTTTAAATTCGTCTGAGCTATGGCCGCAATGTTGCCCCAGAGCATGCTGAACACCGCGAGCAGCCAGAGGAGGAGATTCCATTTACCCGCTAGCGCCGGAAACGCGACAAAGAAGATACGCATCACAGCGGCCACCGTTGCCATCTTCACCGCCACCGACATGAATGCCGTGATGGGCGTTGGTGCGCCGGTATAAGCATCAGGGAGCCACATATGGAAAGGAACGAGCGCCAACTTGAAACCGAATCCTGCGACAAACAAAATTAGCGCAAAAATCATTACCGGGTCGGCAGCTATTGCAACTCCCTTTGGCCCTGATAGCGCCTGGGCAATTCCTGCCAGCGATGTACTTCCAGTCAGCCCATAAGACAGTGCAATACCATAGAGAAGCACCCCTGAGGCAAAAGCGCCCATAAGGAAATATTTAAGGCCTGCCTCCCGGCTCAATGGGTCATGCCGCATGAAACTCACCAGCACATAACTGCTGATGCTCATCGTCTCTAAACCGAGATATATCGAAATGAGATCGCTGCCAGAGGCCATAACCAACATACCGAACGCCGCGAAGAGAATCATTCCGTAGTATTCGCCATAGTTTATTTTTTCAACTTTCACATACTGAAGTGAAAGAAGTATCGATATCGCCGTCGTCGCGATAATCACCATCTTCACGAATACACTAAAATTATCAGCTACATAGAACCCGCTAAAAGTGGTTCTAACGCCTTCGCCCCATTGGGAAATCGAAATCATCCCGATGATCAAAACTCCGACGAAGCTTAAAACTCCGATGGCCGCTTTGTTCTCAAGAGGCGTAAAGAGGTCTGAGATCAACACTACGCACAGCAAAATTACCAAACCCACTTCCGGGGCGGCAACAGCCAGTGATATGTCGGGTATCACAATCGGCATCGAAATCAGATCCTATTCAAATTCGAGATTAATAGTTGTTGTTTAATTATTTTTCACCGAAGTTCTAACTCGCTTCGGTAGGGCAGCAGATTTTGTATTTTGCGGCACTGAGGCCACGTTCACCATTTTCACCACCTTCGCCACACTCGCTTCCATCCTTGAGAGGAACGGCTTTGGATATAAGCCAATCCAGAACATCAGCACGATCATCGGAAGCATGTACAAAATTTCACGGCTATTGCAGTCGGTGAGTTTCTGGTTCTCAGGGTTATCCAACGTTCCAAAAAACATCCGCTGGAACAGCCACAGCATGTAAGCCGCTCCAAGTACGATACCGACTACGGCAAATGCCGCATATATATAGCTTGCCTTGAAAGCACCGAGAAGTATCAAGAATTCGCCAACGAATCCGTTCAATCCTGGAAGCCCAATGCTGCTCAGCATCGTTATGGCGAAAATCGTTGAGTAAACTGGCATCTGTTTTGATAAACCGCCAAATTCTGAAATTTCCCGCGTGTGCCGCCGCTCGTACACCATTCCCACCAAGAGGAAGAGCGCCCCGGTGCTGATACCGTGGTTGATCATTTGAAGCTGACCGCCGAGGACCCCTTGCTCGTTGAGAGCGAACACACCCAACATTACGAAACCAAGATGGCTCACCGATGAGTAGGCAACAAGTTTTTTCACATCGGTTTGCGCCATGGCCACCAGCGCACCGTAAATAATCCCGACTATCGATAGCAGCACCATGAACGGGACAAACAACTGGCTCGCCTGTGGCAACACCGGCAACACGAAACGGACAAACCCGTAGGTTCCCATTTTCAGCAAAATACCCGCCAGGATGACACTCCCGGCCGTTGGCGCCTCAACGTGGGCATCTGGCAGCCAAGTATGGAACGGGAACATCGGCACCTTGATTGCGAATCCTATAAAGAAGGCTAGGAAGATCCAGGATTGAAGCGCAATCGGAATTTTCGGGCCCACAGCATATAGCTGGGTCAGGTCGAAAGTCAGGTTTCCGGTGCCATATTTCAGGTTAGCGAAGTAGAGCGCCAGTATACCCAACAGCATGAGCACACTTCCGAACAACGTATAGAGGAAAAATTTGATAGCCGCGTAGAGCTTTCTCGTTCCGCCCCAAATACCGATGAGGAAATACATCGGGACCAATGTGATTTCAAAGAATACGTAGAAAAGGAATATGTCGATCGCCATGAAGGTGCCGAGCATCCCCGTCGCCATCAGCAACAGGCATACGTAATATTCCTTCTCTCGCTCTACGATGGCCGTGAACGAAGAGACTGTAGCCACTATCATCGTTATCGTCGTGAGCAAAATCAGTAGAACACTAATCCCGTCCACAGCAACGAAATAGCTCACCCCGATGGAGGGTATCCAGTTCATTTTTTGTATGAACTGAAACCCTGCCTCCGATGTATCAAATCGGGTCCATAGCGGAATGGATAGCAAGAAGTCCAAACCCGCCACCGCCGTGGCGAAACCTTTAATGGCGCTCGTCTGCTCCTTTTTGAAAAAGAGCATAACAATCACCGCCCCCGTGAGGGGAACGAAAGCGATTAGCGAAAGAAGATAATTCTCCATCGGACTCTCCTGGTTCCTTAAACGCCTAGCGGAACAAGTATGCGCTCAGCATTACGAATATGCCAAGAAGCATCACGAAAAGATAATTTTGCACCATTCCGGATTGAATGAATTTCAACAATTGGGAAACAAAACTTAACAACGACGAAACACCATTCACCGCACCGTCTACCGTCCTTAAGTCGAATGCGGCGGAAACGCGACTCGACACCAAAGTAATCAGGCTACTGCCGTTCACTGCGCCATCAACAACTTTAGCGTCAAACGACCACAACGAATTCATCAGCCTATAGATCGGGTTAACGATGCAAGCCTGATAAATTTCATCAATGTAATATTTATTAAGCAATAATTTATGAAACCCGGAGCAACGCTTAGCGATATTTGTCGGTATAGATGTATTCTTCACATACATTAACCAAGCCAGCGCTATGCCGCCCACCGCAATCAAGATAGCAATTACTATGAGAATGGTGGCTGCTGGTCCGCCATGACCGCCGGTTTCTGAGGCTACTTGTACTAGACGCCCACCCTCATTCATTGCATGCGCGCCGCCAGCACCTTTGGCCAGCGACGGTGCAAGGAAGCGGTGAATCCAGCCACCCTCTGGCGGATAGCCCGGAATAATACCCCCAACAATGCTTAACGCTGCAAGAATCATCAACGGCACCGTCATTGACAACGGCGACTCATGGATATGCTCCCTGGCGTGATGATCCACACGCATTTCGCCGTGGAAAGTCATGAAAATCAGCCGGAACATGTAGAAAGCCGTCATGAAAGCCGCCACCGAACCCATGCCCCAGACAAAATAATTGCCGGTGAAAAAGGCATTGGCCAGGATTTCATCTTTACTCCAAAAACCCGCCAATGGCGGCACACCGGCGATAGCCACCGCGCCGATAACGAATGTCCAGTAGGTAATGGGCATCTTTGATTTCAGGCCGCCCATGTAGCGCATGTCCTGCTGCTGGTCCACAGGTGCATGATGCAGCGCATGGATTACGCTGCCACTTCCCAAAAAGAGTAGCCCTTTAAAGAAGGCATGCGTCATCAGATGGAAAACACCTACCGCAAACGCTCCCACGCCAAGTGCCATGAACATGAAGCCTAGCTGGCTCACGGTGCTGTATGCGAGAACTCGTTTGATATCGTTTTGAACCAATCCAATTGAAGCCGCGAAAAGCGCTGTTAGCGCGCCAACGATGGCGATAACCTCAAGCGCCCCCGGGCCCATCACATAAATCGGGCTCGTTCGTGCCACCATGTAAACGCCCGCCGTCACCATCGTCGCGGCATGGATCAACGCGCTGACCGGAGTCGGGCCTTCCATCGCATCGGGTAGCCAGACATAGAGCGGAATCTGCGCGCTTTTACCGCAGGCCCCGATAAACAACAACAGACCAATGGCCGTCGCGCCAGCCGTCGTGATGCCCGGTGCCGCATGAAAAACTTCTGTGTAAGTCATGCTTCCGGTCAGCACCCAAATCATGAAGATGCCGAGCAGGAAGCCTGCGTCGCCAATACGGTTAACGATAAATGCTTTTTTACCCGCATCCGAGGCCGATTTTTTCTCGTACCAAAACCCGATCAACAGATAACTACAAAGACCAACGCCCTCCCAGCCGACAAACATGAGCAGATAATTGTTGCCAAGCACCAGAAGGAACATCGAGAGCATGAACAGGTTGAGATAGGTGAAGAAACGCGGATAACCCGGATCGCCGTGCAGATAACCTACCGAATAAACATGGACCAAGAATCCTACGCCTGAGACCACGAGCAGCATGATCGTGCTCAACGGGTCGATCAGGAATGCCACCGACACAGAGAATTTGCCCGCCTGAATCCAGTTCCAAAGGTGGACCGTATGGGTGCCACCTTTTCCGAAAATCATCTCATAGGCGATGCCAAGGACGACGGCAAAAGAGAGGCCAATCATCAGCGCAGCAATATGGCCCGCCTTGTCCTTCGTGTGCGAGAAGCCGAAGAAACCATTGATCACGACACCCAGCGCCGGGAACAACGGAATAAGCCATGCCAGTTCGATCATGCGTTACCTACCACTTCAAAAGGTTAACTTCGTCAACGTTCAGAATCGATCTATCCCGGTTCAATGAAATCAGTATTGCCAGCCCTACAGCCGCCTCGGCCGCCGCAACGGTGATGACAAAAATAGCGAACACCTGCCCCGCCATGTCGCCCCATTGGCGCGCAAAGGCGACAAAGGTGATGTTCACGGCGTTCAGCATCAACTCGATGCTCATCAATATGATGATGGCGTTTCGCCGCATCAAGACGCCGGCAGCGCCAATGACAAACATAATCGCGCCCAACGCTAAATAATGTGAAAGAGGAACCATCTAAAACCCCTCCGGCTACCGGTCGATTGTTCGTTTTGCCAGTACGATGGCGCCGACCATGGCCGCCAGCAGCAAAACTGAAGCCACTTCGAACGGAAACAGGTACTTCGTATAAAGAATAGCGCCGAGTGCCTCAACGTTACCCGGCGTCGAGCCCATGGCCCAGGCAAATCCCTTGTAACCCGGATACGCATCGCCCCGAGCCAGAACCACCCAAACCTCCACCGCCAAAATTACAGTGATGAGAACCACGAAAAAGGTCTGGCGTTGAAATTGTCTAAGACGTACAGAGACATCCACGTTCATCAACATGATGGAGAACAGATACAGCACCATAATGCCGCCGGCGTACAAAAGAATCTGCACCACCGCCAAAAACTCCGCCCCGGCCAGAACAAACACCCCGGACAGAAATAAGAACGTCAGCACCAACAGCAGGGCTGCATGAATTACGTTCGAGCGCGTCACCATCAGGAGCGAGGCTCCGATGATTCCGGCCGAGAATAGATAAAAGAAAGGCAGTTCCAAGATCAGCGCCTCACGCGTTAGATAAACAACAACTTAAGTAAACCGGTCACGAATATATTCAATATAGCGAGCGGGAACATGAACTTCCAGCCCACCCGCATCAATTGATCGTAGCGGTAACGGGGCAGCGTTGCCCGAATCCAGATAAACACAAAAATCAGAACTGCCATCTTCAACAGATACCAAACGATTCCCGGCAGCGGTATCGCATCGATGCCGCCCCAGCCGCCAAAGAAAACAGAGATGCAAACGGTGGAGATAGCCATAATGCTGGCATATTCAGCCAGGAAGAAGAAGGCAAACTTCATTCCGCTGTACTCGGTATGGAAGCCAGCCACCAGTTCGGTCTCGGCCTCGGGCAAGTCGAAGGGAACGCGGTTCGTCTCGGCCAGCGCCGCAATGAAGAATACGATAAACGCGACGGGCTGATAAAAAACGAACCACACATCCGCCTGCGCCTCGACGATATTTTGAAAATTGAGCGACCCCGCCAGCATGAGCGGCCCGACGAGGGAGAAACCCAGAAAAATTTCGTAGCTCAACATCTGAGCGGCGCTCCTGAATGCACCGAGCAAGCTGTATTTACTGTTCGATGCCCAACCAGCCATGACGATGCCGAACACACCCAGCGAGCTTACGGCCAGAACAAGAAACAGCCCGACGTTGACCTGGGTGATGTAGAAATTCTTATCAAACGGGAGCACCGAGTAAACTACGAACGCCGGCGCCAACACCATGATTGGCGCAATGACAAACACAATCTTATCCGCTTTTGCGGGAATGATGTCTTCTTTTAAAAAGAGTTTGAGGCCGTCGGCAATGGGCTGAAGAAGGCCGTGCCAGCCAACCCGCATCGGGCCCAGGCGCATCTGAATATGCCCGATAATTTTGCGCTCAAGGTAGGTCAAATAGGCCACCACGAGCGAAATCACACCGAGAACCATTGCAATCTTCAAAAACGCCGCAATCAATTCAGGTATCATACCGGTTCAAAATCCTTTATGCCGGAGCCTGGGGGCTCCTTAAACTAGCGGTCGCACTCGCCCAGGACGATATCGATGCTGCCGATAATCGCCACGACATCCGCCAGAAGCTCGCCCATGCACAGTTTTTTCAAACCGGCGAGGTTGATGAATGAGGGCGGCCGGATTTTCACCCGGTAGGGCGTCTCCGAGCCGTCACTCACGATATAAAATCCAAACTCCCCCTTGGGGTTTTCAATGCTGTGATAAATTTCGCCCTCTGGCGGCTTGATTGTCCGCGGTGTTTTACAACTCACCGGGCCACCGGGGAGCATGTCGAGACACTGGTCGATGATGTGTGCGCTCTGGCGCATTTCCACGAGGCGAACCAGATAGCGATCATAGACATCGCCGTTCTCACCAACAGGAATCGTGAAGTCCACGTAGGGGTACGCGGCATAGGGTTTGGCCCGGCGAAGGTCCCACTTCACACCCGAGGCCCTCAGAATTGGGCCTGTCATGGCGTAGTCCAAGGCGTCCTCGGCCGATATAACGCCCACTCCCCGCGTCCGCTGAAGCCAGATGCGATTTTCAGTCAGCAGGGTTTCATAGTCATCCACCCGGCTCGGAAAGAGATCGACAAATTTTCTGGCCTCGACAAGAAACTCAGGCGGCACATCCTGGTGCAGACCACCTAGCCGGAAGGCATTTACCGTCAAGCGCGCGCCAAAAGCCATCTCAAACAAATCGAGAACCATCTCCCTTTCCCGAAATGCCCACAGGAACACTGTCATCGCGCCGATATCTAGCGCATGGGTGGCAAGCCAAAGAAGGTGGCTGGCGATTCGTGACAGCTCGCCCACCATGGTTCGGAGGAACAAGGCACGCTCAGGTATTTCCCAATCAAAGAAAGACTCAACCGCCTGGACCCAGGCCAGGTTGCTTGAGGGCGCAGCGATATAGTCGAGCCTATCGGTATAGGGGATGAACATCGTATAGGTGATGTTCTCGCCAATTTTCTCTGTGCCTCGGTGAAGATAGCCGATATCGCTATCGACATCCGTGACCGTCTCACCGTCGAGCTTGAGGATGACTCGAAGCACCCCGTGTGTACTGGGATGCTGCGGTCCCATATTGATGACAAGCTCCTCGGTGCCCGGCACCGTGGTAATACGCTCAATCCGAGATGAGGATTCGACTCCACCAACCATCAAAAATCTCCTGAATCAAATCAAAATAACCGGGCGCCTCAACCTAGACGCCAGATGCGTTATTCTCCGATTTCCTTGCGCTTGGGCTTTTCGTACACCCGTTCTCCCAAACCCTCAAGAGGATAATCCTTACGGAAAGGATGGCTCCCCCAGTCCTCGGGCATAAAAATGCGGCGGGGATCGGGATGGTCTTTGAACTTGACGCCGAACAAATCGTACACCTCGCGCTCCATCCAGTTCGCGCTCGACCACACGCCCGAAACCGTGGGCACCTCCTGAGACTCTTTCACCATCACCTTGAGGCGAAGCAACCGAGAGTGATCCACACTCACCAACTGGTAGACAACCTGAAAAGTATTTTCATCATCAGGGTAATGCGCAGCGGTCAAATCAGTCAGAATCTTGAAGCTTGAGGCCGGGTGATCGCGCAAATAGGTCGCAACTTTCACCAGCGCGTCATCCGCAAGAACAAAAGTGACTTCATCCTCACGGTCCTCGTATGCCGTCTGCTCGAGAATCGCGCCAGGGTACTCCGCATCCACCAGCTCCCTCAACGCCTTTCCGGGAGGCGTTTTCGGGGCCTCCGGCGCTTCGGTCTCTGGGGAACTACCCCCACTCGCTTCCTCGTTCACTACTTCATCAGCCATTGTCGGGAGTCTACGCCGCTGAAATGCTCTTGCGGACGAACCTTTCCTGTTCAATTTTCTTTTGAAGCTGCATCACACCCCACATCAGCGATTCCGGGCGAGGGGGGCATCCAGGTACATACACATCAACGGGGATGATTTCGTCCACCCCCTGCACCACAGCATAGTTAGAATACGGACCACCGCAGGTCGAGCAATTGCCCATTGCTATCACCCAGCGGGGCTCAGGCATCTGGTTATAAACCTTCACAATCGCGTCGGCCATCTTATGAGTAACCGTGCCGGCAATGATGATTACGTCCGACTGACGCGGGGTGGCCCGAAAGATTACGCCGAAGCGGTCAAAGTCATATCGCGCGGCACCTGAGGCCATCATTTCAATAGCGCAACAGGCCAGCCCGAATGTCATTGGCCAGAGCGAACTTTTCCGAGCCCAAGCCACCAAAGAGTCGAATCTTGTGGTCAGAAAATTATCGCCGAGCTTTCCATCGATTAAGCCCATTCCAGCGCTCCCTTCCGCCAGGCATAAAAATAGCCAACAAGCAGAATCACGATAAACAACATCATCTCAACAAATCCAAACAGACCCAAGGCATCGTATTTCACCGCCCAGGGAAAGAGGAACATAGCCTCCACATCAAAGAGGAGGAAAAGGATACCAAGCAGATAAAAACGAATGGAAAACCGCTCGTGCGCTTCCATGAGCGGCGGCATTCCGCACTCATAGGGCGAGAGCTTTTCGGGGTCGGGCTTATTGGGCCGAACGATCAGGGCAACTAGAAGCGTCCCACCGGCGAACCCAAGGGACACCAGCACAAACATGAACAATGGGACATAGCCATTAATGACACTGTAGTCGCCAAAAAACGCAGATAGAAATTCCTGCAAACCGTCCCTCACTTAGTTTAAAAAGGGCCTTGGGGGCTCCGGATAACTGTTCACATCTTATCGAATATGCCAGAGGAGCGACAAATTGCCACCTCGTGGCCGAGCGGGGTCTAAATCCTTGTATACCCTTGTTACATGGGCAGCGACTATACCACGGGCATAGACCTTCGCCAAGTTAAATGGGGGAAAATAAACTAGTTAAAAAGAACGCCTGATCGGAGGGCAAAATCCATCACCGGGCCCGGGAAGAGACCCAAACCTAAAACCCCTGCAACCGCAATAAGCAAGGCGGCAAAAGCATACGCCCCTTGCCCGGCAAAAGCCGTACTCACCTGATTTTCCGCACCAGCGGGCTCTTGCATATACATCACCACAATGAGCCGCAAGTAATAATAGACCGAAATAACGCTATTGAGCACCGCCAGCACTACAAGCCAGACATAGCCTGCCTTAATGGCAGCGCTGAAAATATAGAATTTTGCGACAAATCCGCCCATGGGCGGCAATCCCGCCAGAGAAACCATGAATATCGCCATGATGGCGGCCAGAGCCGGGCGGGTATAGCCCATCCCGGCATAATCCTCGATAAGGGTACGCTCCCCCTCGTTTTCACCCGCAATGACCACAACGCAAAAAGCGCCGATATTCATAAATGCGTATACAAGCACATAATAAAGAAATCCTGCCGTAGCCATGGCGCCGCTGCCCTGCGCCGCCACCAGAGCAACCAGAATGTAGCCAGCGTGGGCAATGCTGGAGTAGGCCAACATTCGCTTAATATTCGTCTGCTGGATGGCGCCGACATTTCCCACAGTCATCGTAAGGGCCGCGATAACCCAGAGAACCACAAGAAAACTCGCCCCGGCATAGCCCGCTGCCATCAAAACAATCCGGAAAAACGCTGCGAAAGCCGCCGCCTTGGGGCCCACCGACATGAAAGCCACCGCCGCCGTGGGCGCACCCTCATAGACGTCAGGCGTCCACATGTTAAAGGGCACAGCCGCCACCTTAAAGCCCAGGCCAACCACGATAAGACCCAGGCCCAGCAAGAAAATAGGGCCTCTTGCGGCAGAATTGGTGTTCAAATGCTTGGCAATCTCGGCCAGGTCCACCGAGCCTGCCGCCCCATATATCATGGCCATTCCAAAGAGCAGAAAACCCGAGGCGAATGCCCCCAACAGGAAGTATTTCAGGGCCGCCTCGTTTCCCGCCGCCTGCGTCCTTAAGTAACCAGCCAACACATATAAAGACAGGGAAAGAATTTCGAGGCCAATGAAAATCATCAGCAGGTTTCGCGTCGATGCCATCAACATCATTCCAGATGTTGCGAACAGGATTAGCGCAAAGTATTCGCCCGCTGGCGGATCATCAAGGCTCTGCTGAGCGGCAGCGACCAATACGGATAAAAAACTCGCCAGCATGATCAGCACAAACACAAAACCCGTGAAGCGATCAAAAACGTACATCCCACCGAACGAGACGCTCCCTCCCGCCAGATCCGCCACGGACCCCAGCGTGATCCCAACTGCGCTCGCCAACACCATCAGAGTCAGGCCAACGAGAAAGGCTCGATCCCGCGAACGGAAAAATGTATCCCACATCAAAACCGCCACCGCACCGAGAACCACCACGAG
Source organism: Nitrospinaceae bacterium (assembly GCA_018669005.1). Classification (NCBI taxonomy): domain Bacteria; kingdom Pseudomonadati; phylum Nitrospinota; class Nitrospinia; order Nitrospinales; family Nitrospinaceae; species Nitrospinaceae bacterium. The sequence continues at coordinate 304,395 of JABJAL010000072.1, read as the reverse complement.
GAGCGGGAGAAGATGAGGCCAATGAATTTGAGGAATAGTAGTCGTCATGGCCGCGTCACCTCCCCGGAGCTCGCCTTGGCAAGTCTGGGACGGGGGCTGACCGGCGACTGCACACGAAGCACGCGCCGGTTCACTTTGTTAAGCCACGCCTGGGCGGAAGGCTCTATCTTGCTCAGGATAGGCTTGGGATAAAGACCAAGGCCAAACATGAGAACCACAAGGGGCACCAGCACACACCATTCGCGCACCCCCAGGTCGCGTAGCGAAAGATTAATCTTCGAGGGCTCGCCTCCGAAAAGCACCCGCTGGAGCATCCACAACATGTACACCGCCGAGAGCACCACCCCCGATGTCGCCAACACACCGAACACCGGGTTGCGGCTGAATGCGCCAGCGAGAATCGTAAACTCGCCGACAAACCCGTTTAAGCCGGGAAGACCGATACTGCTCAGCGAGGCGATAACAAAAAACACGGAAAACACCGGCATCACCCGCGCGATGCCGCCAAAATCCTGAATCATCCGAGTGTGCCGACGGCTGTAGATCATCCCGACAAGGAGGAAGAGCGCCCCGGTGCTGATTCCGTGGTTCACCATCTGGAGAACACCGCCCGTTGCGCCGAGCAGGTTGAAGGAAAACAATCCCAGAACAACGAAACCCAAATGGCTCACCGATGAGTAGGCAACCAGTTTTTTCATGTCATCCTGCACCATGGCCACCAGCGCACCGTAGATAATCCCGATGACGGCCAGCACCATGAAGGCCGTAGCAAATTCGCGCGCCGCTGTCGGAAAAAGCGGCATGGCCAGCCGCATAAGACCATACGTGCCCATCTTTAAAAGCACCCCCGCCAGAATAACGCTTCCCGCCGTGGGCGCCTCGACGTGGGCATCGGGTAGCCATGTGTGGAACGGAAATAAGGGCACCTTGATCGCGAACGAGAGTGCGAAGGCGGCGAAAAGCCAACCCTGCAGAGCATGATGAACGGGCTGGCTCAGATGAACCATGATATCGAACGTCTTGGCCCCCGTTGCAAAGTAAAGCCACAGGATCGCCACCAACATGAGTACACTGCCTGCCATCGTGTACAAGAAAAATTTAACAGACGCGTATATTCGCCGGGGGCCGCCCCACACACCGATGAGCAAATACATCGGGATGAGCATCCCCTCCCAGAACACATAGAAAAGGAAAAAATCGAGGGACACGAATACACCAAGCATGCCGGTCTCAAGAAATAGCAGCGCCATTTGATAAAGGCGCACATGCTTCTCTACCTCTTTCCACGAAAACAAAAGCGCCAGCGGTGTGAGAAAGGTCGTTAAAAGAATCAGTGGAAGGCTGATGCCGTCGAGCCCCACGTGGTAGGAAATTCCGAACCGGGGTATCCACGACGCGCGCTCTAAAAACTGCATTCCGGCGAAATTTTCCTGGAAGCCTATATAAATAAGAACGGAAACCACGAAAGCGGCCAACGAGAACACCATCGAAAACATTCGCGCCCGCTCCCGGCCCGCCTCGTCCCCATCGCGCACGAAAAGGAGAAGCAACCCGCCTACCAGCGGGAGAAACACCATCAATGTAACCAACGGATACTCGCTCAAACTCTTCTCCCTCGTCCTGCTATTTCACGCCTGTCGTCAGATACAGCAAAATGGCAAACACGCCGACCAACATCATCACCGCGTAGCTCTTCACATAACCCGTCTGAAGTTTGCGGACCGCGTCCCCCACGAGGGTCACGAATCCACCCGCCCCGTTCACAGAGGCATCCACCATTCCGTCATCGAAATCACGCCAAAGGCGCAACGACACACGGCGAATGGGCTGAATGATCAGAGAATTGTAAATCTCATCGATGTAGTATTTATTGAACAGCAATCGATAGAGGCCCGGTAAACGTTCCACATAGCCAGCGCCGCCTTTTATATTGAGAACAAAAAGATTATAGGCCAGATAAATACCTAAACCCGCGATGGCGAGCGACACCACCATCATTGCTAACTCGAAGAGCACTTCGTGATGGGCCTCGCCTGCGCCGCCAAAAACAGGTGCGAGGAAACCGTCAAAAATATTCGCCCCCGAGATGATGGGAATTCCCACCCACCCACCGATGAACGATAGAACGGCGAGAACCTTGAGCGGCAGGGTCATGGTGGCCGGCGACTCATGGAGATTGCGCTGCTCTTCCATCGAGAGATTGCAGCGGCCGTAAAAAGTTTTAAACAGCAACCGGAACATATAAAAAGCGGTCAGCAGGGCACCAACCGCACCGGCCAGCCAGAAACCGAGCCCGCCGCGCTCTGAGGTCATCGCCGAGAAAAGGATAGCATCCTTGCTGAAAAAACCCGCCAGGGGGAATATCCCAGCGATGGCAAACGCCGCGATAGTGCAGGTCAGGCTCGTCGCAGGAAGCGCTGCACTCAGCCCACCCATCCGGTTCATGTCCTGCTCGCCATGGAGCGAGTGAATAACGCTGCCTGCGCCCATAAAGAGAAGCGCCTTGAAAAAGGCATGCGTCATCAGATGAAAAACTGCTGCCGAATATGCGCCTACACCAACGGCCATCACCATGTAGCCCAGCTGGCTCACCGTACTGTAGGCGAGCACGCGTTTGATATCGGTCTGCACGGTAGCGATTGTCGCCGCCAGGAGCAAAGTTGCCGCACCGATAATGGCAACAATGTTCGTCGCCACCGGCGCAAGGTCGAAAAGGAAATACAACCGCGCCATCATATAGACGCCCGCCGTAACCATGGTGGCGGCATGGATGAGCGCGCTGACCGGCGTTGGGCCCTCCATCGCATCGGGCAGCCAGACGAAAAGAGGAATCTGCGCGCTCTTGCCGGTCGCCCCCGCGAATAGAAGAAGGCAAATGACGGTTACGGCGCTGCCGCCCGCTGCCAACTTGGCAGGCGCGCTCTGGAGAATTTCCGCGAAATCGAGCGTTCCGAAAATACCGATGATCATGAACACCGCGATTAAGAAACAGAAATCGCCTATGCGGTTGACGATGAAAGCTTTCTTTCCCGCCTCAGAAGCTGCGGGCCGCTCGAACCAAAATCCGATCAACAGATAGCTGCAAAGCCCCACACCCTCCCAGCCGACGAACAACACCAGGAAGTTCGAGCCGAGCACGAGCGTGAGCATGAAAAACACAAACAGGTTGAGATATATGAAATAACGAACAACGCTCCGATCGCCGTGCATATAGCCTATCGAGTAAATATGAATCAGGGTGCCTACACCTGTGACAACCAGCGTCATGAGCGAGGAGAGCGGGTCGAGCATCAGGCCCGCATTAACCTTGAACTTCCCGATGGCAATCCATTCGAACAAATCGACACGCAGAATACGCTCGGCCGGGGGGAGGCCCAGAAGCTGGACAAATCCGGCCACCGAGGCCGCAAATGCCAGCACCATAACGGCGACGGCAACCCAGCCAGCGAACTTTTCTCCACGACGCCAGCCGAAAACAAGGTTCAATAGAACCCCAGCCACCGGAAGCAATAAAATGAGTGCAAGAATATTCATTATCAAAGCTTGAGCAAGTTTAGCTCATCCACATCGGTTGATTCACGGTTACGATAAATAAGAATTAAAATAGCGAGCCCGACTGCCGCCTCGGCAGCCGCCACACCCATCACAAAAAATACGATTAATTGTCCGTCCATCGAATCGAGAAACCTGGCGAACGTCACGAATGCAAGGTTCCCGGCATTTAACATCAACTCGATCGACATAACGACCACGATGGCATTCCGGCGCACCACGACGCCCACCACCCCAATGGAAAACAGGAGCGAACTAACAATCAGGTAATGCTCCAAAGGCGCCACGCTTTAAATCCCTTCCATTCGTCTCAACTGGTCCGGCGCTTGGCCAGAACCACCGCCCCAATAACACCCACAAACAACAACACACCCATCGCCTGCAACGGCAAAAGGTAGTCCGTCAAAAGAAGGCGTCCAATTATCTGGGTGTTTCCTAACTCGCTCACACGCTCGGCAGTGAAAGTTCCCCTCGCGCCCGAAAGAAGTTTGTCAGAGGAAAAAACTCTCACCAGCAAGGTGAAAATACCCACCCCGAGAATTGAGCCAACAAATTTTTGAACCGGCAAGCGCAGGGGGATACGCTCCTCGCGCCGCATATCGAGCAGCATCACCACAAAGAGGAAAAGCACCATGATCGCCCCGGCATAAACCACAACCTGGACCACAGCGATGAACTCGGCGTTTAGCGAAAGATACAGCCCGGCCAGACCGAGAAAAGCCGCAATGAGGCTAAGGACGCTGTAGAGTGGGTTGGGCAAAGCTACCACGCCTACCGCGCCCGCGATCGTCACAGCCGATGCGAAATAAAACAGGAGCAAACCCATTACCCTCGCTCCCCTTT